>CAIYYI010000655.1 GCA_903930345.1 uncultured Verrucomicrobiota bacterium | reverse complement strand
TGCACTGCGGCGGCCACCACCATTCTCAATGCCCTCTATTTGCCGGGCAGCCAGCCGGACTGGTTTTGGCCGGGGCAACGCCCGGTGGACACCTTTCGCATCATTTTTAACCGCTATTTCGGCGCCCATTACCCATATCTTTCCCGCACCACCAACGCGGTTGAAACATCTTTCAATCTCCTTGATGCTGGTCGGGACTGAACCCGCACAGCAATGGTTTGACGCCCGCCAGTTCATTCCACCCCGTCCGATCACCGATAATTCCAGTAGGAGTTTTTCATGTTCAGATGTCATTTTGTGTGGCATTCTGACTGCGTCATGATATTGAGCGAAGCCGAACTGAAAAGTCTGGTGCGGATCCAACATCGGTCTCCGCATCAACTCCTTGGGATGCATGCGCTGGGGAATGCCTCCGGGGTGGTGGTGCGCGCACACCTGCCGTATGCCGCCACCGTCCGAGTGGAACCGGTGCATGAGAAAAACATGCCGGCTTTTGATCTGGTTCGTATCCATGAGGAAGGGCTGTTCGAAGGGGTGTCGCGCAAGGCCAAGCGCGTTTACGCCTACGATCTGGTCATCACCCGTCATGATGGCAGTTCTGTCCGCATGCGCGACGCCTATTCATTCCTGCCCACGCTGGGCGAGTCGGACATGTTTCTCTTTGCGCAGGGCAATGAGCGTAGGATTTATGAAAAGCTGGGTTCTCACCTGCGGGTGTTGGATGGAGTGCCGGGCGTCAGTTTCGCTGTCTGGGCACCCAATGCCCAGCGCGTGAGCGTGGTCGGTGATTTTAACCTGTGGGATGGGCGTTGTCATCCCATGCGGTTGCTGGGGTCTTCCGGCGTCTGGGAAATCTTCGTCCCCGGTTTGGCCGAAGGCATGCACTACAAGTACGAGATCAAAAACACGCACGGGGACTTGACTCTCAAAACGGATCCCTTCGGTTTCTTTTTTGAGCACGCGCCCAAGAATGCCGCCATTGTCTGGGACATTGACCGGTTCAAGTGGTCTGACGACCAGTGGATGCAACAACGGGGCGAGGGCCAGGCTCTGCAAAAACCACTGAGCATATATGAGGTGCATCTGGGGTCCTGGAAGAAGAAATCAGCCGCTGAGTCGTTGAGCTACCGCGAGCTGGCGGGTCCGCTGATTGAGTACGTGCAGAAACTGGGCTTCACTCACGTTGAATTCCTGCCGGTGGCGGAGCACGCCTTCTTCCCCTCCTGGGGGTATCAGGTGACCGGTTTTTACGCCACCACAAGCCGCTATGGCACCCCGGATGATTTTCAATTCCTCGTCAATGCCCTCCACGAAGCAGGTATTGGTGTGTTTGTGGATTGGGTGCCCGCCCATTTCCCTCGCGATGACTGGGCACTGGCCCAATTCGATGGCACCGCCCTTTTTGAGCATGAGGATCCACGCAAGGGTGCGCATCAGGACTGGGGTACCTTGATTTTCAATTACGGACGCCACGAGGTCCGGAATTTCCTCACGGCCAATGCCCTGTTTTGGTGCCGCCACTTTCACATTGATGGTTTGCGGGTGGACGCAGTGGCCTCCATGCTCTACCTGGACTATTCCCGCAAGGAGGGCGAGTGGGTGCCCAACCAGTATGGCGGTCGCGAAAATCTTGAGGCGGTCGCCTTCCTGCGTGAATTCAACCACCTTGTGCACACCGAATGCCCGGGGGTGATCACCGTGGCGGAGGAATCCACCGCCTGGCCGCTGGTCACCCGGCCTCCGTATCTGGGCGGGTTGGGCTTCACCTTCAAATGGAACATGGGCTGGATGCACGACACGCTGAATTATTTCAAACGTGCCCCGATCTTTCGCAAATACCACCAGAACGATCTGACTTTTGCGATGCTCTACCATTATCAGGAGAATTTCGTGCTGCCGCTTTCGCACGACGAGGTGGTGAATGGCAAGGGCACTTTGCTGGGGCGCATGCCGGGGGATGAATGGCAGCGGTTTGCCAACCTGCGCTCATTGCTGGCCTACCAGTGGTTTTTCCCCGGGAAAAAGCTGCTCTTTATGGGCGGCGAAATCGGCCAGGGCCGGGAATGGAATGCCAACGGGCAAGTGGATTGGGGGTTGCTCGCCAGGAGCCATTACCATGCGGGCGTGCAGACCCAGGTGGCGGATTTAAACCGGATTTACCGCGCCAATCCGGCCCTTTGGCAGGCGGATTATCATCACGAGGGTTTCGTCTGGGTGGATTGCACGGATAACGATCATAGCGTGTTTTCCTTTCTGCGGCAGGATTCGGAGCATGCCAATCGCCTGTTGGTGGTCATGAATCTCACCCCGATGATGCATCAGGGGTATCGGATCGGTGTTCCGGTGGTGGGTTTCTGGCAGGAAATCTTTAACAGCGATGCCGGAACTTACGGCGGCTCCAATCAGGGCAACCTGGGCGGTGTGACCGCTGCGCTGATTGCAGCGCATGGACAGCCTGCTTCGGTGGAGTTGACGCTGCCACCCATGTCCGTCATCGCGTTCCGTTTGCAACCAGCCAAACCTGCCTGAGTGTTTGGTCGTTTGAATCCCGATGGGTCAGTCGCAGCGTCGGATGATGCCCTCGGCATTCATGCGGGCCAGAAATTGCAGTTTGTCCCGCTGCAGGCAGAACGCCACGTCGGGTGCCAGCTCCGGTCGGGCCAGAAGTCTGCGGCCATTGCGCGATAACTGCATGGCGGCCTGCCAGTCCGCACCGGCGGCGCGAAACACCTGCCGGGCCAGGGACACGGAATCCCTGGGGCTGGCCACCAGGTCTATCACGGCGTCGCACAAGGCTCCGGCTGCGAGCGTGTCCTCATAGGAACATTCCTCCTGCGTGCCGCTGCACACCACCAGCAGTTCCGTTGGTGGGCGTCGTCGAATCCTTGAGATCAGGCAGCCCAGATTCAGCACCGCTCCGGGCAGCACTTCCTGCGCCCCGGCCGCCGCCCGCAGTCCGCGCGTGCCGTTGGTCGTGGTCATGATGATGGTTTTTCCAGCCACCCGCTCCGGGAGAAATTCCCTCGGGGAATTTCCCAGGTCAAAATCCCGGGTGCCGGTCTGGGCCGCCCGGATTCGCAGTCCTTCGCGTTCCCCTGCCAGCAGTGCTTGCGGATGCTGTTGCTGCAAGGCCAGCGCTTCGGCGATTTCTGCCACCGGGATGATGGCTGCTGCTCCGTGGTGCAACGCCGTGAGCATGGTGCTGGTGGCACGCAGCACATCAAACACCACGCAGGTTGATCGGCTCAGGTCGCGTTGCGGCAATTTCTCGAAATCCGCCGGGCTAAACAAAACTTCCAGGTTCATGAATGCGGTGGGGGAAGGGTTCGGTTCGCTTTCAGCCGAATGGCATGGAAAAGGTATTGTTGGGCGTACCCGGCATGGGGCCCGAAGTGGTTGGCAATGAACGTGGCCAACCTGGCCTTCGTGGGCGTGCGCCGGGGGAAATACTGTTCCCGTAAAACCTTCGCCATCCAGACGTCCACCGGAAAGGCGGCCTTGAACCCGTAGGCAAACAAGAGCACGCAATCCGCAATCTTGGGCCCCACTCCCGGCAGTTGCTGCAATTGCTCGCGTGCCTGTGCGTGGGGCAGTTGCTGCAAAGCCTCCAGTTGCAGTCCACCGGTCACCAGTCGTTGGGCGGATTGCTGCAGATACGCCGTTCGAAATCCGGCTTTGCATTCCCGCAATTCGCCCTCCGGCACCCCGGCCAATTCCTGCGGAGTGGGAAATGCATACGCTGCCGCGTGGCCCGGGGGCACCGGGACCGGTTTGCCATAGCGTTCACAGAGCAGTCGCACGATCTGCCGGATCTGGACAATCTGTTTGGTGGAGGAAAGAATGAACGACGCTAGGCATTCCCAGGGATCCTGCCTCAACAACCGCAGGCCACGACAGCATTGGACGGCTTCTTGCAGAGGGGCATCTTGAGGGAAACTGGCCAGGATGGACGGATAATCCAAGCCCGTCTGCAGATAGTTTACCAACCAGTTCCAGTCCTTTTGGACGGTGGCGCACTGGGCTTGAATCCCATTGGGCAGCCCTTTCAATCGCACCCAACGACCGGCCACCACCGCCTCCCATCCGCTTTTTGCCTCACCTTCCCATCGGAAGGCCTGGCCGCAATTCAGCGTGGCCGGCAGGTCATAATCGCGTACCGGTAGGAAGACGGAACACTCGCCCATGGTTGGGGAGGGGATGCTAATAGGCGACCAGGGAACGCACTGGCAGGTTGTCAGGCAGACGCTTGCGACCTTCCAGAAACTTCAGCTCAATTAGGAAATCAATCTCCAGAATCTGCGCCCCGATCTTTTGCAGCAGGCTGGCCGCCGCTCCGGCAGTACCTCCGGTGGCCAGCAGATCATCAACCAGCAACACCCGGCTGCCCGGTTTCACGGCGTCCACATGGATGGCAATCGTGTTGGAGCCGTACTCCAGGTCGTAGGCCTGCTCGTATGTCTTAAACGGCAGCTTGCCCTTCTTGCGGATCGGCACAAAACCGGCCTTTAATTGCACCGCTGCCGCTGCGGCAAAAATGAAGCCGCGGGCGTCAATGCCCACCACCGCGTCCACTTGGCCGGGTTGCCAGTGGGCGGTGAGCAGATCAATGGCCCCTTGAAACAGGCGGGCGTCCGCCAGCACCGGGGTGATGTCTTTGAATTGAATGCCCGGCTGCGGAAAGTCCGCAACGTTGCGGATGGCTTTTTCAATGTCCTGCGGGGTGACCGGATGATGGCTCATGAATGGTACGCGGTTACTTTTGCACACGTTCGAGTTTCTCAATCATCTTGCGCAGTTTGCGCAAGGCTATATTTTGGATCTGGCGCACGCGTTCCCGGGTGACGCCGAATTTCTGGCCCACATCCTCCAGCGTCTTTTCGCCGCCGCCATCCAGGCCGAAACGATAGCGCAGAATGGTCGCTTCGCGCTGGTCCAGCGTCTTCACCATGTCTTGCAGCATGAGTGTGACGGTCTGTTCCTCAAGTTGCTCGTAGGGTGAATCGGCATTCTCATCGGCGATGATCTCGGAGAAATTATTGGAGTCATCGTCCCCAATGGGCGCGTCCAGCGAGGCTGGCCGGATGGCAGCTGTGCGCATCTGGGATACCCGGGACACCGAAATGCCCATCTCATCCGCCAATTCATCATCCGTGGGTTCGCGTCCCAGTTCCTCCTGCAACCGCAGGGAAACCCGTCGCATCCGGGCGATTTTGTCCACCAGATGCACGGGCAGACGGATTGTCTTTGACTGGTTGGCCAGCGCTCGCTTGATGGATTGCTTGATCCACCACGAGGCGTAAGTGGAAAGTTTCCCGCCCTTGGCCGGGTCAAACCGCTCCACCGCTTTCATCAGGCCGATATTGCCTTCGCTGATCAAATCCAGCAGCGGCAAACCGAAATTCTCATAATCGTGGGCGATCTTGACCACCAGGCGCAGATTGGCCTTGATCATCTGCTCCCGCGCCTTTTTGTCCCCCTTTTTGATCTTGGCGGCGAGTTCGATTTCCTCCAGCGGGGTGAGCAGTTTGACCTGGCCGATTTCGCGCAGGTAAAGCTTGATGGCCGTGTTGCCATCGTAGGGTTGCCGCTCCGGCTCAGGGTTGTTCACCGTCTCGGCCAATTCCCGGGGCAGCGTGAAATCATCTTCCGCAGTGGTGGCAACCGGGGTTGGCTGGATTGAACTCACTGCTTTTGCCGTGGCGGCGGTCACCGGCGGAGGATTCGGTGTTTGCTTGGTTTCCACCGGTTCCGCTTTGACGGAAGCCGGGCTGGGGGCGGATTTAACCAAGGCACCGGGCAAAGCCGTGCGCCTAACCGCTGTCTTGGCTTTGAGGGGACGTGCAAGAGCGGCGGATTTGACCGGGGCCACGGTTTTTTTCGCAACAAGTTTCGCCTTGGCCTTCAATGGCTTACTGCTCGCTGCCACCGTCTTGCTTTGCTTCTTTTTGGATTTTACCGCCATAACCAAATCACAACTTAGAAGGTCTGTTGATCACTGCAAGAAAATTAAAACCCGGGCGGTAATTCCGCCTGCCGTTACTTGCTGCGCGACCGTGCTCATATTTATCCTGAGTACCCTAATCAAGTTGCAAGGCTTGGTCAATCAGAGGTTTCAAATGGTGCAGAATACCGGTTTCCGAGGTCACCAAGGTGGCTCCTGCGGTCCGAGCGGATTCCTCCAGATCGGGATGCTGGGCGTTCCCGATGGCAATCACCGGGACGTGCGCCGTCTGCGGATTCCTCCGTAGTTCGGCGATGGCGGCAGTTGCCTGCTGATCTTTTCTCGGCAAATCCACGATGGCAAACAAAGGATGGTCCCTCTCCGCGATCGCCGCCAGTTCGTTTGCCTGGTGCAGTTTCACCACTCGGTATCCGGCATCCCGCAATTGGTTTGCCAATTGGCTGCCGGGCATGACCCTTTCGTAAAGCAGGAGTGCGAGCGGTTGCGTCATGGCCCTCATCTTTAGGGCACCCGCCAGAAAACGCAAAAAGATTATGTGGAAATCCCGGCTTGAGTTGCGGCCTTGGTTGCGCTTACATGCCGGGAACTTCTCGTTGCATGAGTGAAAAGGCCTTAGTCATCGTACCGACCTACAATGAGCGCGACAATCTGCCGCTGCTCGTGGAGCGCGTTCAATCGCTTCCGGTCCGGGTGGATCTGCTCATCGTGGATGATAACTCTCCGGATGGCACCGGCAAACTGGCGGACGATCTCGCCGTCAGCCACCCGTTCCTCAAAGTCCTGCACCGGTCTGAGAAAAACGGTTTGGGGCGGGCCTATTGTGCCGGATTTGCCTGGGCGTTGGAGCGCGGCTACGAATTCATCATGGAGATGGATGGCGATTTTTCCCACAACCCCTCTGATATTCCGGCCTTCCTTAAAGCCGCCGAAACAGCGGACTTGGTGGTGGGTTCCCGTTATTCAAACGGTATCCGGGTCATCAACTGGCCCTTAAACCGGCTGATGTTGAGCCTGGGGGCGGCCAAATATGTGCAAATCATCACTGGCATGCCGATCTCTGATCCTACGGGTGGGTTCAAATGTTTTCGTCGAAAGTCCCTTCAAGCCGTTGATCTTTCGCAAGTTAAATCAAACGGGTACAGCTTTCAGATTGAGCTTTCGCACAAGATATGGCGCCAGGGGCTGCGGGTGGCCGAAGTGCCGATCGTTTTCACCGATCGTTTTCTGGGGCAATCCAAAATGTCGAAGAACATTGTCTGGGAGGCGATATGGATTGTCTGGGGGCTGCTGATTCAGAACGGGCTGCGACGTTCGCCACGGGTTTTGAAGTGAGCGACATTTGCAAATTGGCGGGAAAGCAAGTCAAAGTTGGCCCCCTGCAAATAAAGATAAAAATGATTGGCACCATCCGGGCTGGTCTGGTAGTTTGTTCGAACCTTGATCGCGGGGTGGAGCAGCTCGGTAGCTCGTCAGGCTCATAACCTGAAGGTCGTGGGTTCAAATCCCGCCCCCGCAACCAATTTCCGGCCCTAAGGCGAAAGCTTTAGGGCCTTTTTTGTGGGCTTTTTTGATGATTTTCCCTTTTTTGAGGCTTTTTCCCGGTTCCTTGTAACAAGGCGAACATTGGGAACTCTGGCGTCCAAAAACCAACAAAGGTACCAACGAAAACCAACAAAGGTACCAACGGAGGGACCAACGAAAACCAACGGAGGCGTCAACAAGGCAAGGTTCTCTGCTTCTGTTGGTCCCTGTTGGTCCCGGATTTTGGCATTTCCGCCGCCTTAATCTCTGCCATTACCAATTTCACCAAGAAGTTTTGGCTGTTTCGGTGTGGCTTCGGGTTCCTTCGGTGTCTTTGGGGCCTTGGTTGGTCTTCCATTTCATCTGCGCAGCAAATTCGCCCCCAAGAGGCCATACGCGACCATGATCGCAACAAAACACCACTGATCATTTTGCAGCAAAGGTTGGTTGGCGAGTAGAATTAAGTCATTCATAGATAGTTGATTATGCGGTTTAGACCCTCTGTATTTTGACCATCCCACCCCCGACCATCCCCCCATACCGTTCCAACATCGCCCGGGCCAGTGGCGTGATGATCTTTCGCGTATCCGACTTGCTGTAAACGGTTTCCGAGTAATCGATATTGTGCTGCCTCTCGATGCCCTCCCCAGGCGGTGCCGCCGTCCGATCCACCAGCAACAGCTCCCGCGCCATCTCACAAGTCGCTTCCACAACCCCTTTCGGAACCACGGTACTGGCCACCAGCCCATTCGCCCCCGCGTTTGGATCCGGGCACCCCTCGCGCGGCCAGCCCTGCCGCTTCATGTCACCGCTGATCGAGGAGATCGAGCAGGAGAGTAGCGGTCGCCTGAAAGTCGTGAAGATAGATGCGGCCTCTGAGCCAGAGTTCACCGCTTCGTTTCGCGTCACATCAGTTCCTACGTTTTTCCTGTTT
>CAIYYI010000654.1 GCA_903930345.1 uncultured Verrucomicrobiota bacterium | reverse complement strand
TTTGAGGAAATCGGAAACCTGGCGGGCATGATCGCCTCCGACTGGTCGTGGTCGCCCACTTTCATTGATGTGGATCTGGATGGCTACGAAGACATCCTCACCCCGGTGGGCCACGTGAAAGACGTGCAGGACATGGACGCCAGCATTGCCATTGATGCCCGGCAGCATTCCTGGGACGGCTTCACCAACGATGCGGAACGGCAGCGGCAGTTCACTTACGAGAAGATGTTGAATGCCAGGCTCTATCCCCGGCTGGACATGCCGATCGTGGCCTTCCGCAATCTGGGCAACTGGCGGTTCGAAGAGGTGACCAGCCAGTGGGGCACGGACCAACGAACCGTCCACCACGGCATGGCCATGGCGGATTTGGACAACGACGGGGATCTGGATTTGGTGGTCAACAACATGGGCACGGCCCTGGGGGTGTACCGCAATGAAAGCAGCGCCGCGCGGGTGGCGGTACGACTGCGCGGGGCCGCCCCGAACACCCAGGGGATCGGAGCCCGGCTGATCCTGCGCGGAGGAGCGGTGCCGCAGCAAAGCACCGAGATCATCAGCGGCGGACGTTACCTCTCCGGCTCCGAGCCGATGGCGGTTTTCGCCGCCGGGCAGGCCACTGGCGGCATGACCCTGGAAATCACCTGGCGCAACGGCAAACGGAGCGTCATCAACGGCGTGCAGGCCAATTGCCTGTACGAGGTGGAGGAGAGCGGGGCGCAACCCGGCAGCACCCCCACCCCGGCGGCCCCCGCCCCCCCCTGGTTTGCGGACGCGAGCGCCAGCCTGGGCCACACCCACCATGAGGAGGCCTACGATGATTACGCCCGCCAACCGCTGGTGCCGCTGAAACTCAGCCAACTGGGCCCGGGGGTGGCCTGGTGGGATGCGGATGGCGACGGGCAGGAGGAATTGGTGATCGGGGCGGGCCGGGGCAGCCGCCTGGCGGTTTACAAGGCCCAAGGCAACGGACCCGCGACGCGCGTGCAACCGTGGCCGGAGCCGGGCCTGGCGGATGACAGCAGCGGACTGGCCGCCTGGTGGACCCCCGAGGGGAAGGCCGCGCTGCTCAGCGGACAGGCAAACTTTGAGACCGTCGGCAAGTCGGTGCTGCTCCCCTGGCTGGCCGGATCCACCAACGCGCCCACCGGAGTGCCCCTGCCGGGCACCTCCTCCAGCGTAGGCCCGGTGGCGGTGGCGGATGTGGATGGCGACGGCGACCTGGATGTGTTCGCGGGCGGACGCCTGCTGGCCGGCCGGTACCCGGAGCGGACGGCGTCCCGGCTGTTTCGCAATGAGAACGGCCAACTGGTCCCCGACGCCGCCTTCAACCGGGTGCTGGACACGGCAGGACTGGTGAGCGGCGCGGTGTTCACGGACGTGAATGGGGATGGCACTCCGGACCTGGTGCTGGCCTGCGAGTGGGGTCCGCTCCGGCTGTTTCTCAACCAGAAAGGCCAATGGGTGGAGGCGACAAAAAGCTGGGGCCTGGAGCCCTTCACCGGCCGGTGGAACAGCGTCACCGCCGCCGACCTGGACGGCGACGGCCGCCTTGATCTGGTGGCAGGGAACTGGGGCTTGAACACCCCCTGGCACGCCACCCCGGAACAGCCGCTGCGCTGGCACTTCGGGGATCTGGGCTGGGGAACGATGGAGGTGCTCGAAACCGAGTTTGATCCGATCACCAAGGCGGAAACGACGATCCTGCCGCTGATGCCGCTGGCGCAGTTCATCCCCTCTCTCACCGCCCGTTTTTCAAGCCACAAGGCTTACAGCGAGGCGACGCTGGCCCAGGTGCTGGGCCCGGAACTGCGCGCCCAGGTGCAGATGGTGGAAGCCCGCACGCTGGAAAGCATGGTGTTCCTCAACCGAGGGGACAAATTCCAGGCCACGCCCCTGCCCCTGCCCGCCCAAGTGGCCCCGGTCTTCGGCATCACGGTGGCCGACCTGGACGGGGACGGGGCCGAGGATATCGTGCTGGCGCAGAATTTTTATCCGATCACCCCCTCACCGGAACGCACCCGCCTGGATGCCGGGCGCGGACTGTGGCTGCGCAACCTGAAAAACGGCCGGTTCGAAGCGGTGCCGGGCCAAACCTCGGGCCTGCTGGTGTATGGGGACCAGCGCGGGCTGGCCGGCGGAGATTGGGATGGGGACAACCGCACCGACCTGGTGCTGGCCCAGAACGGCGGGCCGACGAAGCTATACCTCAACCGAGGTGGCAAACCCGGATTGAAGGTGAGCCTGCAAGGCCCCCGGGGCAACCCGGCGGGCGTGGGGGCGCAACTGCGCCTGGGCAAGGGCGGCACGTGGGGCCCCACCCGGGAATTGCACGCCGGAGCGGGTTACTGGTCGCAAGACACCCTGCAACCGATACTCTACGGACCGACGGGGGCGGACCAGTTGGAAATCCGGTGGCCGGGCGGAGCCGTCACCACCACCCCGCTGCCCGCCGGATGCCAGAAGGCGCGGGTGGACGCGGCGGGGAAACTGGTGGGCGACCCTAAATGAACCGGTTGCCCAGCCCCACCAGCATGGCCATCACGGAAACCGAGCGCACGGTCAGGAAGGCGAGGAACTGATTGACCACATCCAACTGAATGACAATGATCACGGCCAGGAAGCCGTACTGGGCAAAGGCGTGGTACGTCTCATCGCTCCAATTGGCCACATAACGCAGCACATGGGAGCCATCCAGGGGCGGGATGGGCAGCAGGTTGAAGAAGCAGAGGAACATGCTGATGATGGCGGTTTGCACACCCAGCTCCATGATCCAGTTTTGGGCGCCCAGATGGCCACCGCGCACAATCATCATGGCCACCATGGCCACGAGGACATTCATCAGGGGGCCCGCCAGGGCGATGAGCATGCCATCAAACTGCGGGTTTTTTAGATTGGCCGGGTTGACCGGCACCGGTTTGCCCCAGCCGATGATGAACCGGGCCGCACCGGAACCAGCGGCCCCCAGGAACACCCCCAATAGGGGAAGAATCACCGTCCCCAGCAGATCCATGTGGGCGAGCGGGTTAAGGGTGATACGGCCCAACAGACGGGCGGTATCATCCCCGCGCTTCCAAGACATCCAGGCATGACCGGCCTCATGGAAGGTGAGCACGATCAGGAAGATCAGGTAACCAATCAGTCCGTCGTATAGCGCATTCGGATTCATCGCGCTGACGGTACCACAACGGAGACCGGGGAAAAGCGGAATTTACAAACTGCCCCGGGCGGCCCATTCCACGCCGCGCAGGATCAGGGTTTGCACCTCCGGACTCTTCAGCGCCTTGCCATCATGGCCGAAGGCGTGGTGAAAAACGCGGCCCTGACCGTAATCCAGCACGAAGGCCAGCGGCTCGGTCTGCTTGCTCCAATCCGAATTGGCGGTAATGAGCACCTTGATGGGGGTATCCCCCTGCAACTTGGCGTACAGTTCGTCATCCGCCTCAAAACTCTTCAACCCCTTGGTGATGGGATGCTCCGGGTCCGCCACCTGGCACTGGAAGGGAGCGCGCGGGCCGTGCCCCGATTTGCCAAAAATCCAGTTGCGCCCGCACAGCTTCTTGAACTCATCCCACTCCTTGAACGAGGCGCTGGAAAGATGGGACGCCACAAACCCCTTGCCCCCCTTCACGTACTCCACCAGGTTTTGCTTGGCGGTGTCGCCCAGGGTGGGGGTGCGGTTGTTGTACATGGCCAGATAGACCACATCGTAGCGCTTGAGGGCCGCCGCCGAATCCAGAATGGCGGAATCCTCGCAGATTTTCACGTCAAACTTGCCCGCCGCCACCAGGAAATCGCGGGTGACCTGGGAGACCTCCCGCCACGGGTGCGAGCCGACATCATCCCCCGTCACGATCAGGACTTTGATTTTGGGGGCTTCCGCCGCCAGGAGGTTTAACGTCAGAAGGGCCACACCGGCCAGCCAAAGACAGGTTTTTCGCATAGTCACGCAGGATTAAGTTTTGTTTGTGCAAGGGTTGGACGTGCAACATCGGAATTAATTCAACGGAACAGTGACTCCCAGTTCATGCTATTTAGCTATCATAAATGATAACTAAATGCAACGGTTTTCAATGTCACGGTTTTCAATGTCACGGTTTTCAATGTCACAGGTCTTCAGTTTCACTCGCATCCTCGAAGTAGGCATCCGGGGGGAGGGGCATCCAGACGCGCACGGCGGTGCCTTTGCCGGGCGCACCGGTGATTTCAAAATGGCCGTTGAACAGCAGGGAGCGCTCCCGCATGCCGATGAGGCCCAAGGAGTGGGGGTTGGCACAATCGGCGGGGGCAACGCCCCGGCCATTGTCCTCGACGAGGAGGAGGAGGGCGCCGCGGGGAGGCGCGCCTGCGGGATCCCCGGGAATCCGGGTTTCGCAGGTAAGCCGAATGTTGACCTGGGTGGCCTGGGCATGACGGGCGATGTTGGTGAGGCTTTCCTGGAAAATGCGGAAGAAACCGGTGGCGTGTTCACGGATGAGGTTGAGTTCACCACCGGGGACGAAAACCTGGCAGGTGATGCCGGTGCGGCTCTCGAATTCCCGGGCCTGCCATTCGACAGCCGCCGCCAGACCCAGGCTGTCCAACACCACGGGGCGGAGTTCGGTGGCGATTTTCTGGACCGATGAGATGGTCAAATCAGTGATCTCCAGCATGCCCTGGATCTTCTCCAGCAAAGGCCCCGGTCCGTTTTCGGGCATCGGTTTCGCCAGGCGTCGTTGCACCCAGGAGAGGTCGATTTTCAGGCGGGTCAATTCCTGGGCGAGCACGTCATGGATTTCGCGGGCGATCCGGGTGCGCTCCTCTTCACGGACCAGGTGCTGGCGACCGGTCAGGGCGCGCAGCTCCGCGCGGGAAGTCTGCAATTCCTCGTTGTAGGTGTGCAGGCGCGCCTCAATCTGTTTGCGGAGGGTGATATCCCGGCAGATGAACAAAGCCACCGGCTGGTCATCCAGCTCCGCCAACTGGAGGCTCACCTCGGCGGGGATCTCCCGGCCATCCCTCCGGAGATAAACGGATTCAAAGAGATGCGACCCTTTTTGCATCAAATTGGCTTTGCGCTCTTCAAAGTACCCCCGTTGTTTCGGCGCGACCAAATCTTTCATGTTCAGGTGCAAAAGCTCCTCCCGACCGTAGTCCAACATCTGGCAGAAGGCCTGATTGGCCTCCAGAATGCGACCGTTGAGCGTGTGGATATTGATGGCATCGCCAGCATTTTCAAACAACACCTGATACTTCTTCTCGCTCAGCCGCAGCTTTTCAATGATGGCCTGCTCCTGTCTCCAGGAGCGGCCCACGGTCCAACCCAGGAAGATGGAACAGATGAAAAACAGTCCGACCAGGACCGTGTTCCCCAGGGCGTAACTGCGCCACTCAGCCAGAAAATCATCGTTGGCAAACCCCACATTGATGTAATAACCGTAGGTTTGGTTGTGGCGGAAAGAATGCAGGCGCCGAACTCCATCGATGCTGGTGGCCGCGGCCGTGTAGGTGCCCTTCGTTGCGTCAGCCTTCAGGGCAACCTTGAAATCATCGCCGATTTTAGTGGCCCCGATTTCTCCCCCCCCGATGAAGGCCGGATGGCGAACGATCAGCCGCAGTTGACCATCCCGAAAACCGATCGAGCCTTTTGGCCCCAGCTTGAGCGAAGCAAACAACCTCTGAAAATGCTCCAAGGGCAGCACGCCCAAAACAACCCCCGCAAAAGAGCCATCCGCCGCACTGATGCGCCGGGCCAGGATAAGGCTCCATTTCTGGGTCACCCGATCCAGCAGGGGCTGGGAAATCACAATCCCCGCCTTCGGATCATCCCGCAGGCGGATAAAGTAATCCCGGTCTGAAATGCCGATCTGAACCCCAGGTGATTTGCCCAGGCCCTGGACAATCCTCCCCGCCGGGTCAGCAACCAGCAAGCTGCTCAGGACGGGAAGTCGGCCGCGTTGTTTGGCGATCTCCGCCTCCCAGTTGGAGGCACCCGGCAGCGGATAGGCATACCCGTCCGCGATGACCTGCAGAATGATGTCAATCTTGTCGAAAGTGTCGTCTATCTCTTTTTCCAGGGAGAAGGCAAGGTTCTCAACCGAAGACTTCGCCTGCTGCTGGCGAGCGCTCCGGTTCTCCTGCTGGGAGAGCAGGCCCACCAGAATGGCGATCAGGTTGAGACCGATAAGCCCCACGACCAAGCGCCAGACCGATTTGATGTTTCCACGGCTGCTGATGAGGCTGAACAGTGCCCCCATCAGGCAACCCTTTCAAGGCTAAAAACGTAGGCTAAAAACGTAGTGCTGATCACTCGGCGCGGCGGGCGGTGGGTCGGTATTCACGGATTGTAATGGGTGAAAAGTGGGGTTCCTTGACTTTCACCCACTTCAATACGCAAAGAAACGCAACCTGCGACACAAGGGAACGTGCCGCAGACTTCCAAGTCAATGGGTGTCAAGCTAAGGACTTGGTTGCCGTTGCGCCCAGAACATTCTTCTCACCGCTGATCGCGATCTGCAAAAATATTGGTCTTTATTTTTCGGTTCCCAAACGCCACTGGAAAAACTTTTTCCTCACAGCTCTTTCTAATCATGGCCACCCGCGCTCAGGTTGGCCCCTTGCAGACATCCTAAGCCGGAAAAGCAGAGGGAGTGGCACTCGGGTGATTTGGACGGCTTGCAGGGGTGCTCAAGCGTGTCAAGACCTATGCCTCAATGCGCTGTACCACAGCATTTTACATCTGTATTGAAAGCGACCTCATCTGCTACTATGCCCCTCGATGTTATTACCTTCTTTCTTGGACCGGTTTGTTCGCACGTTCGTCGCCGAGCCCTTCCGTCAACTGGCCCGTCAAAGCGGCTGGCTCAAACGCCAGGGCAAAATCGATTCCTTCGAGTTTCTCACCTCGCTGGTCTTCGGCCAACTCAGCGCCAAACGCCAGACGCTCAGTTCCCAGTCCCAAAGCCTGGCCGAGGCGGTCTCGCGCCAAGCCATCGATCAGCGCTATGGCCCCGCCGCCGTCGATTATTTCAAGGCGTCTTTCACCCACATCCTGGCGCAAACTCTGGATTGGTCTCCCACCCATCCGCAAGCCGAACTCTTGCGGGCCCACTTTACGGGGCTCCAGTTGCTGGACAGCACCTGCTTTGACTGTCCGGAGTCGTTGAAAGATATTTTCCCTTCCTGCGGCGGCGATGGCTCGGCCGCCAATGTCAAAGTGCTGCTGCGTTACGAATTGATCAGCGGTCGGCTGGAACCGCTGCGGGTGCTGGAGGGCAAGCGCTCCGATCAAGGCCAGGCGCTCCAGGCGGCCGAGCGGCTCTTGGCGGGTGAATTGCAGCTTCAGGACAAAGGCTTTTACGATGCCAAAGCCTGGCAGGCCGCCCAGCAACGCGGGGCTTATCTGCTCACCCCTTTGCCGCACAGTGCGACCATTTGGGTGCCCCCCGACGCGCCCCAAGCAAAAGAACAACTCTTGGATTTGGCCGCCGTTCTGGGAGCCAGCACGGAGAACCGGCTGGAGTGGCCCAGGCTCTTTCTGGGCACCAGGGGGCATCGGACCGTTGCGTTGCGCCTGGTCGCTTTTCGCCGTAGCGAGGAGAGCGCCAGCCGCCACCGCCAAGGCTTGCGTGAATCCATGCGCACGCAAGGCCGAACGCCCACGGCCAAAGCGCTGGAATTGGCTGGCTGGGTGCTGCTGCTCACCAATGCGCCGACGGACAAACTCCCCTCCGCCATGATGAGTTACCTTTATCGGGTGCGCTGGCAGGTCGAACTGATCTTTCGCCAGATCAAATCGGTCCTGCGGCTCGACCAAACCGAATCCGAGAATCCCTGCCGGGTGCAATGCGAAATCTGGGCCCGGCTCACCTGCGCGGTGCTCCTCTTTCTCTGGCACGCTCATGCCAGCGCCGAATGTTGGGTGCGTTATCGCTGCGAGGCGAGCTTTGAAAAGATCGTCGGGATGCTCCAGCATTGGGGGCACACGATCGCGCGCGCCCTGTTGGGCCCACCCGCCCTGCTCTTGGAGGAATTGCGAAAGGTCTGGCAACAAATCCTCCGCAACGGGCGCAAAGGAAAGCAGAAATCCCGGCGCAACTCTTGGGAAAACCTATTCGACCTCTGGTTGAGCACCGGGGTGGCTGGAGCGTAGCTGATCGCTGCCACCTACCAGCCAGCTTAAAAAAAGCCCAGCATGCCAAACGCCTCCTTTTAGCTCTCGTTAGATTGACACCCATTGACTTGGAAGTCTGCGGCACACCCCCTGGCCATTACCGCAGGGTTCCAAACCTGAAGTGGGTTTGCCAGTCGATATGAAGACTCGGCATGCAACCAGATAGGCATGACTTCAACCTACGGTGTGTTTCAGCATCCCTGATT
>CAIYYI010000653.1 GCA_903930345.1 uncultured Verrucomicrobiota bacterium | reverse complement strand
TTGCGGTCTGCCGCGTCCGGGTTTTCGTCCCATTCCTCCTGGAGTTCGGAGCGGGTACACACGCGGGCCACCGCCTGCCGGGCCAGTTCCACCAGCGCCGCATCAATCGGACCCTTTTGTTTCGCCACCCAGGCGGCAATCTCCGCTGGCAAATCCTTTTGCGGATGCCCTTGGAGCGCGGTCACCACCTCGGCGGCCGCCAGCGCCTCATGGCAATCCTCGAACTCGGCGTACTCCAGCGACAGAACAGCCGACAAGGCCTTCCGGACCACCGCCGGGGTGCGGGCCCGGCGGAGGGCATCGACCCACTCCACCGCCTCCTCCCATGGGTAGGCTGCCTCCACCACGGCGTTTTCCACCGGCTTGCGCGGTGGCTGGGGCACTCCGAACAGGATGTGCAGCTTATCAATAACATTGTTTGAAACCATGGAGGTTGTGCGGCTAGGAAGTCTTATATAGTCGGTGTCCGTTGCGTGCCGAATACGAAGGTCACCTGATCGCACCATGTAGCCGGGCCCAATTACTTCTTGCAGGGCACGGCAGGTTTCTCTTTCCGAGATGGGTTCAATGCCAATGAACGGCCACCGGGTGTTGTATTCCTCACCAATATCACCGGCAAACAACCACCATTCCACAATGGGCTCTGATTTCCTGAGGTTCCAGTCCGATGTGTGGCGATAGTCGCCGGGCACTCGCCTATAAAAGGAGACTTGGACATGCGCCACCGACTGTTTACTTTCGCTTTTCCAAGTCACCTTGCCCAAGGCGGCAGAGCCGTCAGCCAACGGCACCAAAAACACTTCGCCCAATTTAACGCGTGTCCATTTCATAAGAATTATTGTTATAACTAATGTTTATTAACTGAGTGGTTTTCTTTTAATGCAAAATGTATCTGTAAAGTTCATTTGTCATCGGTGTGTCATTTTTAATTGGGACAACCTTTTCGCTTTCTGAACGCGCCAAAGGGTTTTTTGGCGGATTCAAATCCCTTCTCTTTCAACCTGGCCTCCGTGGCACGAACTATGTCGTAAAGGGGTCAACCAAGAGTCTTGGTTCATTGAGGCCCCTTCAGCTTTCCTCCAGCGATGGGGTCTGGAAGCGTCAGAAGGGCGAACCCAGGGTTTGCCCCTTTCAGGGTCGGCCAGGGACGCCAGAACTCCACGGTCTGCCACCACACGGCGGCCGGACGACGGCGATTCTTGGGCTTCATGCGTCCAAATTATTCCCAACCGCCCCCCCAAGACGACTCAAAAATGGTCGGCGGCTGGGTCGGCTGGAAATATCTGCTTTAACTGAAGTATCGAAAAACCGAAGTACCAGTCCACTTCACCATTTGTTTCCGCAATTCAGGGTTTTTAGGCATGCTAATGATCGTGCCCAAGAAGTCATGCTACCATACTTTACATTTGGTAAGCCTTTACGTATACTACGCTAGCATGTTTGAAAGACCATTCTGGATCAACAGGATAGAAGCGGCCTGGCGGCAGGTTCCCATCGCCTGGCTGTGTGGTGTCCGCCGCTGTGGCAAGACCACCCTGGCAGAAAGCCTGGGCGCGGATCGTGTCCTTTACGTGAATTGCGACCTGCCCAAGTTTGAAGAAATGGTCCGCGACCCGCAGTCCTTCTACCAGTCCTGCACCAAGCCGGTGATCGTCTTCGATGAGATTCACCAACTCAGCGACCCCAGCCGCCTGCTCAAAATCGGTGCCGATGTTTTTCCCAAGCTCAAGATCCTGGCCACCGGTTCGTCCACTCTCGCGGCCAGCAAGAAGTTTCGCGACACGCTCACCGGTCGCAAGCGCGTTGTCCATCTCGTGCCGGTGACATGGGATGAACTGCCCGCCTTCGGAAATATCCCCGTCACGAAGCGCCTTTTCCACGGCGGCCTGCCCCCGGCGCTGCTGGCCGACTCCAAGCCGTCCGCCTTCTACAGCGAATGGATGGACTCCTTTTTTGCGCGTGACATTCATCGCCTGTTCGAATTCCGGGACATGAACCGCTTCAACGCCGTATTTGAATACCTCCTGCGCCAAAGCGGCGGGCAGTTCGAAGTCACGAAAACCGCCGCCGCTGTGGGCATCACGCGGCCCACCGTCGAGAGCCACCTGCGCGCCCTCGAAACCACCCATGCTGTCACCATCGTGCGGCCCTTCCACGGCAGCGGGCAGAATGAGATTGTCAAACAGCCCAAGATTTACGGCTTCGACACCGGCTTCGTCAGCCACGCGCGCGGCTGGGATCCGCTCCGCCCGGAAGACCTCGGCTCGCTTTGGGAACACCTCGTCCTTGAACACCTGCAAACCCATTTCCCGGACACCCCCATCCGCTACTGGCGCGACAAGGCCGGCCGCGAAGTGGACTTTGTGCTCGCCCACCGCCGCGATGAAGTGGACACCATCGAGTGCAAATGGGATCCGCGCTCCTTCGACAGCACCGCGTTGCAGGTCTTCCGCAGCTACTACCCGAAAGGCCGGAACTTCCTCGTCTCCCCATCCTCAGACCCGGGTTATCTCAAAGAATTCGGCAACCTCGAAGTCCGCGTCTGCACTCCCTCAGAACTTCACCCGTAACCATGCCCCTTGCCGAACGACGCCGGATCGCGTCCAAAGTGGAGTGCCAAAGGTGCGTCTCTATCCCAGCCAGTCTGGGGCATCGCCCCAGGTCAAAAACCGCAGATGCCAACCCCTTCTCCAGTGACGGTTTCAATGGGTGACCACTTAACGATCAGTTACTTCGATGTTTTTGCGCGATCTCCTCGCGAAGAAGCCGGATCTCCTCGGCGAGCTTCTTGATGTCAGATTCTTCCTTCTTGAATTCTGGTTCTACCAGCAGCCGCGCGAATAGGCCTGTGAGCACGCCGAATAAGCCGACGCCGGTAACCATGAGGACGATAGCCACAATCTTGCCCTCGTCTGTCACTGGATACTTGTCGCCGTAGCCAACGGTCGTGATGGTTGAAAACGCCCACCAAATTGCGTCGAATGGGGTTTTAATATTGGAGTTCTTATCGTTTTCGAAAGAAAGGATGGCAATACAGGAGAAAATGACCAACACCACAGCGGAGAGCGCTGCGGTTCCAATGAGACTCCTCGCCCGGTTTCGGTAGAGGAAAGCAACGAGGTTCTTCGTCGAACGGAATGCCCGCAGGATGCGAATGATACGGATGACGCGAACCAATCGCCCCCAGCGCAGAAAATCAAACGCAGGGATGCTCGAAACGAGGTCGATCCAACCCCACTTGAGGAACGCCACTTTGGACGGAGCGCGGCGGAAACGAATGCAGAAGTCCGTAAGGAAAACGACACATACAACTGGGTGGAAGTGGAGGCACCTGATTCGATGCCTATTTAATGGGGTTGTCATCCTCCTTCGCCATTTTGCTCCCGGTCCGTGCCCCAGACACCCGCGATACCTGCCCCATGCCCAGCTGCTCGCTTACCCATCGCTGGGACACCGTCCGCTGTTCACAAAACCACCTGGCCAACACCTGCTTCTCCCATTGTCCCTTGGGTGCCGACTCAGCTCGTCGTGGCTCCGTGTGCCATCCATTTTTGCGTTCACTCCTGCCCTCTCCCGGCCACCCTCTCCACTCTCCCAGCGGCCCTCGGCCACTGTACTTTTATTGTACGATCACCCAAAAAACCGAAAATCCGGCTAAAAAAGCACAAGAAAGTACAAAAAAGTCTAAGAGCCTGTCTGAAAATTCCGAGGGGCGCTGTTTTCGCAGAAAAGGCGGGATGGCGAGGCGCGACGACGGGAGGTGCGAGCCGCACGGGCCATTACCCGCAGCGGTTGGTGACCGAGGCGCAACGAAGCCAGGCCGCCTTTGCTGCGAAAACCCTCCGGGCGGCGGGTCTTTTGCCTGGGGCCGGCGTTGGCTCGGCCGTTACAGCCCGCGCTGGGGATGCGCCGGCCTCGCCGCCTTGGCCCCAGCCAAACTCCCCCGCCGCAGCACCCCTCGCCAGCTTAAGCCAGGCTCTAATTCACCACCCCGAATCCAGGTCCACGCCATGAACCCACCCACCGCGCG
>CAIYYI010000652.1 GCA_903930345.1 uncultured Verrucomicrobiota bacterium | reverse complement strand
TCCATTAAGACATATGCATTTTTGAACGGCACCAATGATGGGGGCGCCTTGGTGACGGGTTCGGTACGAAGGAGCCCGAAGCAATCTGCACAAATTCATGAACGGAGCGGCCATGCAAGCGCCACAATCACAACTGGCAAGCTGATGAGCGGTGAAAACCATATGGCGTATCTACGGTTTGACCCCTGCATGATTCGCTTGCGTGGGTTCTGACCCATCGCGACCACACTGGAAATGGAATCAACATTCACAAATATGTTGATGCTGAATTGGCTCAGATTCCAAGAGGTAGACCCTATCGAGATATACAAAAAGTTAGCGATGCACTAGTAAAAGCGTACCAAAAAGCCGGTGCCGATGGCGTACCTGGTGCCTATGATGTTGCTGATGCCGTAAAAGCATGGCTCATGCAGTGCAAATAAAATTGCGGACTGAAAGCCAAATGAAAGAAATAGCAAGTTTTTTTGTGGATGCGGAGTACTGCCATGATTTTGGCGATATGCGGCAGCTGCTGGTTCGGTATCCAGCGGGGAGATTGGGGAATAATTATTTCAGCTTGGAGACGGAAACGAATTCCCCCCTGTACGGTGAACTGTATTCCTTTCTTGTCTCCCTGGGGCTGAAGCCGAGCGCGCCCCAGGCAAACCAGTCGGTGGGGGAGTATGGCCTGACCGTCATGCGGTACTATGATGAAACCGATTGGGACCAGGCGAAGTACCTCCAGCCATTTCCTAAAACCTCATTGGGCCTCAGTATCAGGCGGTCAATGAAGGATCGACTGTTGTTGCGCCCGGCTCATGCGCGGAGGACCCATCTTCTGGCGGCGGCAAATTGGGCCTGGCTGGTGGTGTCGGATGACATGAAGCAAAAGCTGGAGCAGTCCGGTCTGCAGCGGTTGAAATTCCTTGAGGTGCAATTTCCCAAGACGCTGCCCGCAGCGGCTGGTACCTTATGGGAACTAACTAGCGAATTGCGCCTGCCCCGCATGTCGCCACGGTGCAAGTTTGTTAAGGAGTTGGGAGGGAAACAAGTGCCGCACTGGGAACCCAATTGCACATTGGTCGAAGGGGATAGTCTGACGGGGGATGTTCACCCGGAATTCCATTATCAGGAGTCAGTCATCCGGTCAGTAGAGCCTTTTGACCTTGCGTTGACATTTGAAGGGTGGGGCGGAGGGGAGGGTGATCCCAAGCTGGTGGCCTCCAAGCGCTTTTACCAGTTCTGCAGGGCCCAACAAATAAAGATGAGCTGGATGCCGGTGCGGATTGATCCTGAAAGGGTCGGGTCTATAATGTGATAACCAGAGCATGGCACCCACCCTTGGATTGTTCGTTCTTCCCGTCCCGGCCTGGGAGCCGCACACGCCCCGGCTCGTCATTGAGCGGATGCGTGGGACGGAAGTCAGCCGCCGCTACGCCTACGTGACGGCAGGGGAGCGGGGGGACATCCAGTGCGTGAATCCGGGCGACGACTGGAACGCCAGCGGCAGCCTCAAAACCGTGACCCAGTTCAACCGCTCCGGGGACTTTGCCCTGTCCCCGACGCGCATTGAAAACCCCGACGGCACGGTGCAAGTATTCGAGTACCAATTCCTGAACGAGTGGCGCGTGAACACCGTGTGGATGGGAGAGCCGGACGGGAGTGGAAAGATCCGTTTGGGAACTGTCCTAGAGGCCAGTTCGTGAGGCCAAATTGAGAGCAAGGTTTTTTGGAATTGAATCCCGACAGGGCGCTGATGTTTGAAAAAACAGCCATAACCGATGCTTGAGAACACCATCAAACAAGGAATGGATCTCTGAAGGGTGGTCATTCACGGGCATCGGCGCGTATGCATGAAGGTGCCAATTGGCCTAAAGATGTTGGGGATGGAGCGCTCAGTTTGGCGTCCCGGCTTTAGCCGGCGAGCCACTGAGCCCCGGCGTTCTCGGCAGAATGGCAGTCAGGCCGCCTGAAGTCGGGACTCCGAACCTTTGCTGCCAGCATCGGAGTGCCGATCCAAAGGCTTTCATGCATACGCGCTGGACATGGCTGAGCATCCTTGATTTGCCATCAGAATGGTTTCCCGGTAATCTGCACCCATGAATGCGACCGAAAATCCTGCCGCTGACGATCCGGTGGCCCGGCGGATGGTCCTGCTGGGGGTGCGGGAGGAGGACATTGAGGAGGTTTTCACGCGGTCCGGCGGGCATGGGGGGCAGAATGTCAACAAGACATCCACCTGTGTCATGCTGACGCATCGTCCGACGGGGCTCCAGGTGAAGTGCCAGACCACGCGCCAGCAGGGGAAAAACCGGGAACTCGCATGGCAGATGCTGCTGGACAAGATTGACGAGCAGAAAAAGCGGCGGGTGCTTGAGCAGCGTTCCCAGCAGGAGAAACTCCGCCGCCAGAAACGCCCGCGCAGCCGCCGGGCCAAGGAGCGCATCCTGGAAAACAAATCCCGCCAATCCGCCAAGAAAGGGCTGCGCCGACCGGTGCGGGGGGATTAGCCCGGGTGGAATCGGAACTTGCGTTGGGCGTTGATTTTCCGGAGCATGCCGGGACGAGTGCTTGTTGATATCTATTCGCTATGACAGAAAATCATGATGGTCAAAAAGTGCCAGGCCAGCAATCTGCCGGTCTGGATATTGCGGCGTTGCTCAAGGCCAACGAGGGCCGCAATTACGAGCTGCAGACGGAGCACGTCAACCCGGCCAACAGCCGCACGCTCAAGACCATCGGCTTCGACCGCTGCTACATCCGCGCGGAGGGGCCCTACCTGTGGGACGTGAAGGGCACGAAATATTTGGACCTGCTTTCCGGCTACGGCGTCTTCGGGCTGGGGCGCAACCATCCCGAGGTGCGCAAGGTGCTGGCCGATTTCATGGCGCTGAACTACCCGAGCCTGGTCAAAATGGAGGCGCCGCTCCTGAGCGGGCTGCTGGCGGAGCAGTTGAAGAAACGGATGCCCAACCAGTTGGACATGGTCTTCTTCACCAATTCCGGCGCCGAGGGCATTGAGACGGCGATCAAATACGCGCGGTGCGCCGTTGGCAAGCCGGCCATTCTCCATTGTCAGAAAGCGTTCCACGGGCTCACCTACGGTTCCCTTTCCCTGAACGGGGATGAGAACTTCCGCCAGGGCTTCGCACCGTTCTTGACGGATTGCCGGATGATCCCCTTCAACGACCTGGCCGCGCTCGAAAAGGAGCTGGCCAGGAAGGATGTGGCGGCGTTTGTGGTGGAACCGGTGCAGGGCAAAGGGGTCAACATTCCCTCGCCCGGCTACCTGCGCGAGGCCGCGCGGCTCTGCCGGAAGCACGGGGCGCTGTTCATTGATGACGAGGTGCAGACGGGGATGGGCCGCACCGGGCGATTTCTGGCCATCGAGCATGATGGCGATGTAGATCCCGACATTGTGGTGCTGGCCAAGACCCTTTCCGGGGGCTACGTGCCGACCGGGGCAGTGCTCTGCAAGAAGTGGATCCACGAGAAGGTGTTTTCCAGCATGCAGCGTTCGGTGGTGCACAGCTCCACCTTCAGCCAGGGCAGCTTTGCCATGGCGGCCGGGCTGGCGGCGCTGGATGTGATCGACCGTCACCACCTGATCCAAAATGCCGAGAAGATGGGCAATCTGATCGGCGAGGGATTGCGCTCTCTGATACCCCGCTATGAGTTTCTGAAGGAGGTCCGCTGGCGCGGTCTGATGACGGGCATTGAGTTCGGGTCGCCGAAATCGCTGGGTCTCAAGGCGGCCTGGAGCCTCATGCACACGCTGGATAAGAGCCTGTTCCCCCAGGCGGCGATCATCCCGCTGCTGGACAAGCACCACATCATCACGCAGGTGGCGGGGCACAACATTGACGTTGTCAAGCTCCTGCCGCCGCTGGTCATCAGCGAGGAGGATGTGCGGTGGTTCCTGACCGCGTTCGAGGATGTGCTGGCGCAGATGCACAAATTCCCGGGGCCGGCTTGGGATGTGATCCAGGACATCAGCCGTATCGCCTTGACCAGCCGGGCACGCTGAAATCCCGTCAGCCCGGCGGAGGTGGGGGGAGTGGAAGGGATGGCGTCTTGGCATGCCTGCTGCTTGGAGGTGGCGGGTTATAATGATTCGGACGCAATTTGATTCTTACTTGGAATCGTGCGCGGTTGTGGAAACAGGGCAAACCTGTTCCCAAGGCTGTGGCACGACGGGGGCATTATGCCGGGTGCTCAAGGAACTGACCCTGCTGGTGGAGATCTCCCAAACGCTGGAAAGCAGCCTTGAACTGGGGGATGTGGTGAGACCGGTTTTGCAGCGTCTGGCCAGCGGCATGGGCCTGAAGCGGGGGGCCATCACCATTGTCAACCGGGACACCCGCAAGATCACCATCGAGGAAGCGGCGGGACTGAGCAACGAGGAGTTGCAAAAGCACTATCTCCTGACCGGCAACGCCCTGATTGAGAAAGTCATCCAGACCGGCCAGCCGTTGATCGTCACGGACCTGCCCAGCGACGAGCTGTTTCAGGAGGGGATTCCCCCCTCCGCCCTGGAGGCCGCCCGGACCGGGAAACGGGTGTCCCTGATCTGTGTGCCCATCCTGCTGGGAGACGAGGTGGTGGGGACGCTGAGCGTGGAGCGCGAGGCGGAGGATATGCAGCACCTGACCGCCGACCGGCGCCTGCTCAGCATCATCGCCGCCATGGTTGCGCAAGCCGTTCGGCTGCGGCAAACCGCCCAGCGCCGGATGGATGCCTTGCAGGAGGAAAACGCGCGGCTGCAGGAGCAGATCGAGAACCATTTCAAGCCGCCCAAGATGGTCGGCAATTCCAGCGCCATGCGGGTGGTTTACCGGCACATATCCCAGGTGGCGGCCAGCCGGACCACAGTGCTGATCCGGGGGGAAAGCGGGGTGGGCAAGGAGCTGGTGGCGGCGGCTGTCCATGAGCAGAGCGACCGCAGAGCCAAGGGGTTTGTGAAATTCAACTGCGCGGCGCTGCCGGAGTCGATCATTGAGAGCGAACTCTTCGGCCACGAGAAAGGCGCGTTCACCGGCGCGCTGACCATGCGGCGGGGGCGCTTTGAGGTGGCCAGCGGCGGCACCATATTTCTGGATGAGATCGGCGACATCACGCCCGCCACGCAGGCGAAGCTCCTGCGCGTGATCCAGGAGCGGGAGTTTGAGCGCGTGGGGAGCCACACGCCCATCCGGTGCGATGTGCGCGTGATCGCCGCAACCAGCCGCAACCTGGAGTCCATGATGGAGGCCGGGCAGTTCCGCGCGGACCTGTATTACCGGCTGAACGTCTTCCCGATTTACGTGCCCGCCCTGCGCGAGCACCGCACTGACATCCTGCAACTGGCCGATCATTTCATCGAGAAATTCACCCGGGCCAACAGCAAGGCGGTGCGCCGCATTTCCACGGCGGCCATCGACATGCTGATGGCGTATCATTGGCCGGGCAACGTGCGTGAACTGGAGAACTGCATGGAGCGGGCGGTGCTGCTATGCGACGGCAGCGCGATTGAGGCGCACCACCTCCCGCCCACGCTCCAGATGGCCGGGCCGACGGAGGGGCAGGGGCGAGGGACGCTGGAAAGCGCCCTGGGCGCATTGGAATACGAGATGATCGTCTCCGAATTCAAACGCTGCAGCGGCAATATGGCGCAAGTGGCCCGCAACCTGGGTTTGACCGAACGCATCATGGGGCTGCGCGTGAAAAAGTACAAAATCGACACCACCCGCTTTCGCGTGCCTAAAGAAGGGTGATCACCCCGCGTCGGCAAATCCACCGCCCCCACGGCGAATTGCGCAGGCTGTCCGGTTGTGATCACCCTGGCCAAAAGTGGTCAGGGCCGGTTACTCCAGCCGCAAGACCATCCAGCCATCGCGGACCCGGGCGCCAATGCCGTCGTAGAAATCCAGGGCCGGTTGATTCCAATCCAACACAATCCACTCCAGGCGGCGGCAACCGCGGCTTTTGGCCAGTTGGGCGACGTGTTGAAACAGGGCCCGTCCGATCCCTTTGCGGCGGTGCTCCGGTTGCACAAACAGATCCTCCAGAAAAAGCCCGGGTTTGCCGGCAAAGGTGGAAATGTTGTGGAAAAACACCGCCAACCCCACCGGATTGCCCTGATGCCACGCGATGATGGCCTCCGCCAGTGGCCGCGGCCCCAAGAGCAGGGAACGAATGTCATCCACGGTGGCGGTGACCTCGTGTTCAAGTTTCTCGTAGCGGGCCAGGGCAAGCACCAAGGCATGTACTACCCCGGCATCCTCCGCACTGGCGGCGGTTATCGAAATTTCACTCATGGCCAACTCTATTGCAGGTTTCCTGCCAGAATGCAGCACCAGGCGGAAAAGAGTCCTTTCCAGAGCCTTAACCAAAGCCAGCCGTCGCGGTTGTTCAGGTCCTGGCTGCTCCAGTGCTGGTGCAAAGCTACATTCCTGTAAACAGCCGTAAGAGTTACTACGGAAATGTAGGCTTCGGCGGTCGCAAAAGCTCATCCCTGGGTCGAGGCGGGAGGAAACTTGGGAATATTATCCAAAGTCCAAACGCATTGAGGCCACGCACTTGCATCCGGAAAACCGTGGGTTGATTCACCTCGGGGGCGACCGTTGGCGAGGGTTGGCACGCCGCATGAGTGGGAGGGGAGCAGGAATGATACGTCAGCCCGCCAGAGTGGCGGCAGCGAAACCAAACCGAACGGAAACACAACCATGAGAAAAGTAGCGATCTACGGAAAAGGCGGCATCGGAAAATCCACCACCACGCAAAACACGGTGGCAGGGTTGGCGGAAATGGGCAAGCGGGTGATGGTGGTCGGCTGTGATCCCAAGGCCGACTCGACCCGGTTGCTGCTGGGGGGAATGTCCCAGAAGAGCGTGCTCGACACCCTGCGGGAGGAGGGCGAGGACGTGGAGCTGGATGACATCCGCAACGACGGCTTCTGCAACACCAAGTGCGTGGAATCGGGTGGCCCGGAACCCGGGGTGGGCTGCGCCGGGCGCGGCATCATCACATCCATCAACCTGCTGGAGCAACTGGGCGCCTACAAGGCGGAACAGGGGTTGGATTACGTGTTTTACGACGTGCTGGGGGATGTGGTGTGCGGCGGTTTCGCCATGCCGATCCGCGATGGCAAGGCCGAGGAGATCTACATTGTCTGCTCCGGGGAGATGATGGCGATGTACGCGGCCAACAACATCTGCAAGGGCATCCTGAAATTCGCCGAGAACGGCAAGGTGCGGCTGGGAGGTCTGATCTGCAACAGCCGAAAGGTTGATAACGAGAAGGAGATGATCCAGGAATTTGCCCGGCAGCTTGGGACACAGATGATCCACTTTGTGCCGCGCGACAACGATGTCCAGCGCGCCGAGATCAACCGCAAGACGGTGATCGAGTGGAACCCGCAATGCGGGCAGGCCGATGAGTATCGCAAGTTGGCCACGGCGATCCACGGAAACAAAATGTTTGTGGTGCCCAAGCCGCTGGCCATTCCCGAGCTGGAGAAACTGCTCATGGATTACGGCTTGTACAACTGATCGACCCTGACCTTGAACCAACCAACCCCACCCAACCATGCCCACGATGATTCAATCCGTTGTGCGACCGGAAAAAGTCCACGAAGTCATGAAAGCCCTGCTTGATGCCGGTTTTCCCGCCGTCACGAAGATGGACGTCTTTGGCCGCGGCAAACAGCGCGGCATCAAGGTCGGAGAGATCACCTACGACGAACTGCCGAAGGAGCAACTGATGGTCGTGGTGGGGGATGGCGACAAGGATCTGGTGGTGGAAACCATCATCAAAGCGGCCCGTACCGGGATCAAGGGGGTGTTCGGCGATGGGAAGATCTTCATCTCGAAGGTGGAGGAAACGTGGACCGTAAGCACCGCCAGCAAGGACGCCTGACATGAAACACGTCATCGCCATCATTCGCATGAACATGATGAACGCCACCAAGCAGGCGCTCATTGACGCCGGGTTCCCGGCCTTCACCGTCCGCAAGGTGGTGGGACGCGGGCGGGGCAACGTGGATTACCGCGTGGTGCAGGGGGCCGAAGCCGGCGCTCCGGAAGCCATCGCCCGCCTGAGGGACGATGGCCCCATGCTGGTCCCCAAACGGATGATGAGCCTGGCCGTGCCGGATAAGGCGGTGCCCAAGCTGATTGAAGCGGTGCTGCGCGTGAACCGCACCGGCAAACGCGGCGACGGAAAAATATTTGTGCTGCCCCTGGAGGACGCCATCCGGATCCGGACCGGCGAACACTCGACAGCGGCGATCAGTTGAACCCCCCAGCGAAAGGTTTCCATATGACCAACCAGCCAACGACGCCAGTGACTCCCGATCCGGAGGCGGTGCGGGAAGAGATGCTCAAGATATACCCGCCCAAGACGCGGAAGAAGCGCTCCAAGCAAATCCTGCTCAACGAGCCGGAGGCGCCGCCGGAGATTGCCGCCAATTCGCGCACCATCCCGGGCATCATCACCCAGCGCGGCTGCACCTACGCGGGTTGCCGGGGTGTGGTCATGGGCCCGATCTACGATCTGCTGCAGATCACCCGTGGCCCCATCGGGTGCGGGTACTATGCCTGGATGACGCGCCGCAACCTGGCCCGGCCCGCCAAGGGCACGGCCAACTACATGCAATACTGCATGAGCACCGACATGCAGGAGGACCAGATCATTTTCGGCGGGGAAAAAAAGCTCAAGCAGGCGGTGCGGGAGTCTTACGAGATTTTCAAGCCCAAGGCGATCGCCATCCTTGCCACTTGTCCCGTTGGACTCATCGGCGACGACATTCACAGCGTGGCCAGGCAGATGAAGGAGGAGCTGGGCATCAACGTGATGGCGTTCAGTTGCGAGGGCTACAAGGGGGTGAGCCAATCCGCCGGTCACCACATCGCCAACAATGGCGTGTTCAAGAACATCATCGGCCTGGATGACCAGGCGGATGAGGCCGAGTTCTCCATGAACATCCTGGGCGAATACAACATCGGTGGCGACGCCTGGGAGATTGATGCCCTGCTCCGCAAGTGCGGCATCCACGTCACCTCGACCCTGAGCGGCGATGTCAGCTACGACCAGGTCAAGCGGTCGCACACGGTCCAGCTCAACGGGGTCATGTGCCACCGTTCCATCAATTACATCGCGGAGATGATGGAAAAGAAGTTTGGCATCCCGTGGATCAAGGTGAACTTCCTCGGCGCCGAGGCGGCGGCGAAAACCCTCCGCAAGATCGCGAAGTACTTTGAAAGCCGGAAACTGGCGGATCGCGTCGAGGAGGTCATCGCGCAGGAAATGCTCGCGCTCCGGCCGGTGCGCGACGAGATCAAGGCGCGCTGCCAGGGCAAGAAGGCGGCGCTGTTTGTGGGCGGCTCGAGGGCCCACCACTACCAGGACCTGTTCCGCGACATCGGGATGGAGATCGTCTCCGCCGGCTATGAGTTTGCGCACCGCGACGATTACGAGGGGCGGCGGGTGCTGCCTTCCATCAAGGTGGATGCCGACAGCCGGAACATTGAGGAGCTGCATGTGGAGGCGGATGCCGGTCGGTTCCGACCGCGCAAGACAGCCGAGCAGATGGAGGCGCTCAAGGCCGGTGGTTTCACCTTCTCGGACTACGAGGGCATGATGGGCGAAATGAAGAAACACACCCTGGTCATTGACGACATCACGCACCACGAGATGGAAAAGCTCATCGAGCTGTACAAGCCGGACATCATCGGCTCGGGCATCAAGGACAAGTTTGTCATCGAGAAGATGGGGGTGCCGTGCAAGCAGTTGCACAGCTACGACTACAGCGGGCCGTACGCCGCGTTCACCGGGGCGGTGAACTTCTACCGGGAGGTGGACCGGATGGTGAACACCAAGATCTGGAAATACATCACGCCGCCGTGGGAGCGGGAGCCCCAGCTCACCGCCGCCCTCGTGCACCCGGCCAAGGTCAATGGGTCGCGGAAGAACGGCGAGACACAGACCTGGAAGCGGACCAACACGCCGGTGGAGGAAGCTGTATGAGGAGGGGCTGCCGGACGAACCGCCACATTCTGAGAACACCACTAACCTGAGACCAATCATGCTCGACGCCACCACTGCTGAAATCAAACCACGCGAAGCGCTGCGGATCAACCCTGCCAAAACCTGCCAGCCCATCGGCGCCCTCTATGCGGCTCTGGGCATCAATGGGTGCATGCCCCACAGCCATGGCTCGCAAGGCTGCTGCTCTTATCACCGCAGCCATCTCACCCGTCACTTCAAGGAGCCGGTGGTGGCCACCTCCAGTTCCTTCACGGAGGGGGCCTCTGTCTTTGGCGGGCTGGCCAACATGACCCAGGCGCTGAACAACATCTTCACCATCTACAATCCCAGGGTGGTGGCGGTGCATACCACCTGCCTCTCTGAGGTCATTGGCGATGACATCCCGATGATGATCCGCAAGGCCACCGAGGAGGGGATCATTCCCAAGGGCAAGGTGGTCATCCATGCCAATACCCCCAGCTTTGTGGGCTCCCACGTCACCGGCTTTGCCAACATGACGACCGCCATGGTCCGGTATTTGTCCGAGAACACCGGGCGGCGCCATGCGCAGCTCAACGTCATCCCTGGCTTCATTGATCCGTCCGACATGCGCGAGCTGAAGCGCATGATCGCGGCCATGGGGGTGAAGACGATCCTGTTTCCGGACACCAGCGGGGTGCTTGACCTGCCGCAGGATGGCCGCTATCGGATGTTTCCGCACGGGGGCACCACCGTGGAGGAGCTGAAATCCGCCGGTGACAGCCTGGCCACCCTGGCCCTGGGCCATTTCACCTCCCACCCGGCCGCCACTGAGCTGGATGAGAAATGCAATGTCCCCTGCGCGTTTCTGGAGCTGCCCATCGGCCTCTCGCAAACCGACCGGCTGGTGCATGCGCTCCGCAACTACGGCGGCGTGGATGTGCCGGCCACCATAGCGGAGGAGCGTGGCCGCCTGCTGGATGCCATGAGCGATATGCACCAGTATTTCCACGGCAAGCGTGTCGCCGTGGTGGGCGATCCGGACCACGTCATCTCCCTGGTGCAATTTCTCACGGAGCTGGATATGAAGCCCGCGTACATCATCACCGGTTCGCCCGGCCAGCATTTTGAGCAGCGCGTCAGCGAAATCCTGAGGGATCAGGCGCCCGATGCCGTGGTGAAGCAGAACAGCGACCTGTTTGCCCTCCACCAATGGATCAAGAACAATCCGGTGGACCTGATCATCGGCAACACCTACTGCAAGCACATTGCCCGGGTGGAGAACATTCCGTTCATGCGGTTCGGATTCCCGCAGCTCGACCGCATGGGGCACCGATACTTCCCGTGCGTCGGCTACATGGGTGGGCTGCGGCTTCTGGAGAAGATGAGCGACGTCCTTCTGGACCACAAGGATCGGGAATGCCCGGATGAACTCTTTGAACTGGTGCAATGATCGCCCTGCTCCCAGATCGTGAATCGCAGGTGCTGCGCAAGCAAAGTGGAGCGCCGGGCACCAAACTGGCCTGCGACCGCAAGAGCGTGGCTGGCTCGGTCAGCCAGCGCGCCTGCGCGTTCTGTGGATCGCGGGTCGTGCTTTATCCGATCGCCGACGCGCTGCACCTGGTTCATGGTCCGATCGGTTGCGCCGTCTATAACTGGGACATCCGCGGCGCCCTTTCCTCGGGGCCGCAGCTTCACCGCAACAGTTTCTCCACTGATCTTCAGGAAATGGAGGTCATCTACGGAGGAGAAAAGAAGCTCAAGCAGGCGCTCTGCGAGCTGATTGACTGCTACCAGCCGAAGGCCGCTTTCGTCTATTCCACCTGCATCGTGGGGGTGATCGGTGACGATGTGAATGCCATCTGCCGCAAGGTTGCCCAGGAGAAGGGCATCGACGTGATCCCGGTGGCGTCCGAAGGATTCCGGGGCACCAAAAAAACCGGGTACATGGCCGCGTGTGAGGCCGCCTACACGCTGGTGGGGACGCGCCCCACCGATGACATCAGCCCCTTCAGCATCAACATTCTGGGTGACTTCAACATTGCCGGGGAGTCCTGGATCATCCGGCGTTACTTTGAGGAGATGGGCATCCAGGTGGTGGCCACCATCACCGGGGACGGCCGGGTGGACGACCTGCGCCGCTGCCATGGCGCCCGGCTGAACCTGGTCCAGTGCTCCGGCTCGATGACCCATCTGGCCAAACTGCTTGAGCGGGATCATGGCATTCCGATGCGCCGCGTCTCGTTCTTTGGGGTGGAGGATACGGCCGCCGCTCTCTACGAGGCGGCCAAGTTCTTCGGTGATGCGGAGATCCTCCGGCGCACGCAGTCCCTGGTAAGCCGGGAGGTGGGGGCTGTTTATCCCGAACTGACACGCTACCGTGAGAAGCTGGCCGGCAAGAAAGCCGCCCTTTACGTGGGGGGGGCTTTCAAGGCGTTCTCCCTCGTCAAGGCGCTCAAGCTGCTCGGCATGAAAACCGTGCTGGCCGGGACGCAGACCGGCAATGCCGAGGATTACGAGCTGCTGCGTGAGATCTGCGACGAGGGGACTGTTATCGTGGATGACTCCAATCCGGTTGAGTTGGCCAAGTTCATCCTGGAGCTTGATGTGGACCTTTTCATTGGCGGAGTCAAGGAGCGCCCGATCGCCTACAAGCTGGGGGTGGGATTCTGCGACCACAACCATGAGCGAAAAATACCGCTGGCCGGTTTTGAGGGCATGCTGCATTTCGCCCGCGAGATTTGCGGCACCGTGCTGAGCCCGGTGTGGCAGTATGTTCCCCGGCGGGCAAAGGCCCGGACCGCGCCGGGCAAGGAGGCCCCGTTATGATCTCGGATGCCCCCGCTGTGCCCCCTGCCAGCGCCGCCGCCCGGAATGCCTGCAAGCTCTGCGCCCCGCTCGGCGCGTGCGTGGTTTTCAGCGGGATTGAAGGCTGTGTCCCCTTCCTCCATGGCAGCCAGGGGTGCGCAACCTACATCCGGCGGTATCTGATCAGCCATTTCCGCGAGCCGGTGGACATCGCCTCCTCAAGCTTCAGTGAGGAGGACACTGTTTTTGGCGGCGCGCGCAATCTCAAAGCCGGCCTCCGCAACGTGGCTTTGCAGTACCGGCCCACTGCCATCGGGGTGGCCACGACCTGCCTGGCGGAAACCATCGGCGAAGACGTGCCGCGTATCCTGGCGGATTACCGCAAGGAAACAACTGAGGCAGGAACCGCCGCTCTGATCCGGGTCTCCACCCCCAGCTATGCGGGGACACACACAGAGGGCTTTCATGCGACCGTGCGCGCCGTGGTGCAACAGTTCACCCGGCCAGCCGCGTCCCACCGCAGGCTCAACCTACTGCCGGGTTTTGTCTCCCCGGAGGACCTGCGGCACCTCAAGGAAATACTGGGGGCCGCCGGAGCGGAGCACACGCTGCTCCCTGATTACTCCAGCACGCTGGATGGCCGCACCTGGAGCGAGTACCAGCGCCTGCAGCCCGGCGGGACCACCCTTGCCTGTGTGGCCCAGATGAGCGGCTCACCGGCAACCTTCGAATTTGGGCGCACCCTGGCTGACCGCCCGGACACGGCGGCCGCCTGGCTGGAAAGTGAGCACGGTGTTCCGCGGGTTGCCCTTGGCCTCCCGGTGGGCCTGCGCGAGACTGATCGTTTTCTAGCGGAGCTGGAGCGAATCACTGGGCAGCCGATGCCGGCGGCCATCGACGAGGAACGCGGGCGGCTGATTGACTCGCTGGTGGATGGCCACAAATATGTTTTTGGCAAACGCGCGGTGATTTTCGGCGACCCGGATATGGTCATCGGCCTGGCTTCCCTCCTCAACGAACTGGGGGTGCAGCCCGTGCTTTGCGCCACCGGCAGCAAAAACGCCAGTTTTGGGGCCGGACTGCGCGCGGTCTTGACCGACGTGGACACCAGCGGGCTCGTCATCCTTGAGGGGGCGGACCACGCAGCCATTGGCGAGCACGCCCGGCTGCTCAAGCCGGATTTTCTCCTGGGCGGCAGCAAGGGGTACCCGCTGGCCCGGGAACTGGGGGTGCCGTTGGTCCGCGCCGGTTTTCCGATTCATGACCGCGTGGGCGGTCAGCGCGTGCTGCACCTTGGCTACCGGGGCGCGCAACAGTTGTTTGACCGCATCATCAACACCCTCCTCGAAGTCCGGCAGGACGGGTCCGAAGTCGGCTACAGCTACCTATGAGCAAGCACCCATGCCCATCATCAGAGGTTTCAGGCCCCGCCCCGGCCGGCTTTCGCGGCCACCCCTGTTTCGATGCCGAGGCCCGGCACCGGTTCGGCCGCATCCACTTGCCGGTCGCGCCCCGGTGCAACATGCAGTGTAACTTTTGCAACCGGAAGTTTGATTGCATCAACGAGAGCCGTCCGGGGGTGACGAGCGCCGTGCTGGCCCCCCCCCAGGCGCTGGCTTACCTGACGGATGTGGTGGCGCAGCGTCCGGAGATTTCCGTGGTCGGGCTGGCTGGTCCGGGGGATCCGTTCGCCAATCCCGAGGAGACCATGGAGACCCTTCGTCTCGTCCACGGCCGGTTCCCGGAAATGCTGCTGTGCGTGGCGACCAACGGCCTGGACATCGGCCCTCACATCGACGAGCTGGCGAGGCTCAAGGTGAGCCATGTCACCATCACCATGACCACGCTGGATCCGAAGATAGGCGCGGAGATTTATGCATGGATCCGTGACGGGAAGCGTCCGCTCCGCGGGGAGGCGGCCGCCGCCCTGCTGCTGGAGCGCCAGCTTGATGCGATTCACCGGCTCAAGGCGCATGGCATCGTTGTGAAGGTCAACTCCATCATTGTGCCAGGGGTCAACGACGGGCACATTCCCGAGATCGCCAAGGCTATCTCCCAGTTCGGCGTGGACATCATGAACGTCATGCCGCTCGTCCATGTGGAGGGGGCGGCCTTCGAGGACATCGAGCCTCCGGACGGCCTGATGACCGCCCGCCTCCGCCTGCAATGCGCGAGGCACCTTCCGCAAATGGCGCACTGCGCCCGCTGCCGTGCCGATGCGGTCGGCTTCATCGGCGAGAACATGGGGGCTGGTCAGGTGGCCACCCTTGAACACTATTCCAAAATGACTCTCAACCCCAACGATGAAAGGTCGCGCCCCTATGTCGCCGTCGCTTCGATGGAGGGGGGCGCTCGTCAACCAGCACCTTGGTGAGGCTGAGCGCGTGCTCATCTATGAGCCCCATCCCACGGAGGCGGGCCGATTCCAACTGAAGGAGATCCGCCGCGCACCCGAGGCTGGCAGCGGGGAGGAAAGGTGGAAGATCCTGGCGGACACGCTGGCGGACTGCCGCGCATTCCTGGTCGCGGCGGCGGGCCGGATGCCATTGGGCGTGCTGACGGCGGCGGGCATCAAGGTCATCGAAATGGAAGGCCTCATTGAGGAGGGGCTGAGCGCAGTGTACGCCAACCGGCCCATTCCCGCCCCGTTGCAACGCCGATTCAGCGGCTGCGGTGCCGGCGTCTCCTGCAAAGGGACCGGCACCGGTTGCGGATGATTTGTTTGTCTCCCATAACCATCAACACCCCTGAACTATGACCAAACCCACACATCACATCTTTGTATGCGGCAGCTTTCGCGCGACGGGCGCGCAAGGTGTCTGCCATAAAAAGGAATCCGCCCAACTGCTGCAGTACCTGGAGCAGGAGGCCAGCGACCGCGGCCTGGATGGCGTGATGGTCTCCAGCACCGGCTGTCTCAAGGTCTGTGACCACGGCCCTGTCGTCATCGTGCACCCGCAGAATGTCTGGTACAAGAAGGTCAACGAGGAGGTGGCTGACGCCATCCTTGATGCCATTGAGAACAACACCATCGCGCAGGAGCATGTGCTGGCGTAAGGCCCATTGGAACGCCGATGCATCCCCATCTCATTGATACCACCCTGCGCGACGGTGAGCAAGCCGCCGGGGTGGTGTTCACCCGCCTGGAGAAGCTAGCGATCGCCGGGGCGCTTGCGGATGCCGGAGTGCGTGAGCTGGAGGTGGGCGTTCCCGCCATGGGCCAGGCCGAGATTGACGACATCAACGCCGTCTCCGGGCTCGGACTGCCCGTGAAGCTGATCACCTGGTGCCGCGCCATGCCTGCCGACCTGGATGCGGCGGCGCGGTGCTGTGTTCATGGGGCGCACTTTTCGCTGCCGGTTTCGGCCATTCACCTGGCCGCCTGGGGGAAGAGCCGCAACTGGGTGTTTCGCACCCTGGAAGATCTGGCCGGTCGGTACCGTGGTGTCTTTGGGTTTCTCACGGTGGGCGCCCAGGATGCCTCCCGTGCCGAACTGGATTTCCTTTGCGACTTCGCCTTTGCGGCCCGGGAAAACGGACTGGCGCGACTTCGCCTGGCTGACACGGTGGGCATTC
>CAIYYI010000651.1 GCA_903930345.1 uncultured Verrucomicrobiota bacterium | reverse complement strand
TCCTACGCGGCCGCGATGTCAAACGGTGGCATGTGGACTTTGGAGGGCAGTACCTTATCAGGCTTGAGTCGTCTGAGAATAAAGCACACCCGTGGTCTGGCAAATCGGAGAAGGACGCGGAAAAGGTTTTTTCAAGAACCTATCCGGCCATCCACGAGTTTCAACAGCAGTTCCGCGATGCGATGATTAACCGTTGCGATCAGGGGCGTTTCTTCTGGGAACTGCGCTCTTGCGATTACTGGCAGGAGTTCGAGCAGCCGAAGATTGTTTATCCGGACATCTTTGAGCACCAGAGCTTCACGTGGGATATGGACGGATATTACGCGGCCAACACCTGCTATTTCATACCAACAAAAGAAAAGTGGTTGACCGCGCTTTTTAATTCACAAGCTGTGGAGTGGTTTTATTCCAACGTGTCAAACAGCGTTCGTGGCGGGTACATGCGTTCTTTTTCAGATTACATGCGTCAAATTCCCATCCCCTCCGCCGGTTCCACCGAGCAAGCAGCGATGGAAACGCTGGTGGGGCGCATTTTAAAGGCGAAGGCGAGCGAGGCAGACCAGGCCGTCTGTACCGCCTTGGAGCGGGAAATTGACGACCGGGTTTACCGCCTCTACGCCCTCACGCCGGACGAAATCAAACTCGTGGAGGAGGCCCGGGCATGAGCCAACTTCCCCCAGTCCCATAGTCCATGAGGTCCATGGTCCGGCCGTCGGCAATTGGCTATCGGCCATCGGCCAGCCGGTTTCGCCATCGTCCCATCCCTCTCATTTTCTGTATTGCCCTTCCGCCCAAAAACAGACTCGCCGGGCAACCGCGCCTGGGGCAACATCGGCCCGATGAAGACGCTGACACTCATTCAGGCCCAGGCCAGTTTGGAGGAGTTGTGCCGGGCCGCCATACGGGGCGAGGAAGTTGGGATCGAGATCGATGGGGAGATCATCGCCTTGCAGCATGTGCCCGCCAGCGATGCGGATTACGCATTCCGTGAATATGGTGTTACGGATGAGCAACTGGACCGTTTCCTGGAGGCCATGAGCGACAGCATCGAGCGCGATCGCCAGGCCGGGGATCTGATCGAGTGGAAGCCGGGGATGACCTTCGAGGAGCTTTATCGGCAGGCCTTTCCGGAAGGCGAGCCCCAGGACTGGTCGGGCGGACCGTTGTTGAGCCTTAAACCGGCCCTGGGATTCATGGCGAGCCCCTCGACCCCAACCCATAACCCCTCCAGCTTCATCATGGGTTGCCCTCATTGGCAGGTGGTTTTTCATCCGGTGTTGGCAACGGCAGTCTGCGTGGTGGCTTGATCCCGCGAGAGCGCATCCAATTGGCGATCCGTTTCGGCTGCAGGTACTCCTCATCCCATTGCTCCGAGAGCTTCTTCCACTCCTCGGAATCCTGATCGAGCACTCTGCCGCTCACTATCGCGCTTGGTTTCATCATTAAGACCTGATCCACACTGCCACACCACCCGGTCACCCGCAATCCGCCTTATCGTCCCTTTCCGCATTGTCCCGCCGCTGTTTCACCCATTCCTGTTGCCGGTGGGGCGAAGCTCCTGCTGAGCCGTTCCAGTTCCGCGTTCCGAGTTCCGCGTTCCGAGTTCAGATGAGCCGTCCCCGGCTTCAATTCCACATCCCGTGCTGGTGCCCACTCCCCAAGTCGGAACCACGGTTCCCAGTTTTGGAGCCAGAGCACCGCTGGCCGTCGGGAGAAATAGGGCCTGGGGGTACGCCCCAGATGTTCAACCGGGGCGCACCGCCAGTCCTCCCATTTAGCCCCCAACTTGGCAAACCACCGCCGCCGGTGCCTCAATATCCGGCCCGACCTCCTCTGGAGCCTTAAAATCCACCTGAACCACCGCTGGCTTGGCAATCTTCTGCGGATTCTCCTTCCACTGCTTCTCCCAATCGTCCAGGGAAGGCACCGTGACTTCAGCGTGTTTGGAATACGCGTGATGCACCGCCTTGGAGTTGTGCCCCAGCGCCTGTTGCGCGAACCGCTCCGGGTACCCGCACTTCAAAGCCCTTTCCGCCCAGGCATATCGGTAGGAATGCAGAGACACCCCCTGGATGCCCAACCCATCGCACCGCTGCTTGAACTCCGTCGCCCGGTCCCCGGGCCGCACCGTCCGCAGGTAGGGGAAAAGCGGCCCGGTTGACGGCCGCCGCTTCAGGATGGCGGCCACGTCCTCCCCAAACCGGATCAGAGCCGGCTTCACGGCCATGCCCCGCGACTTTAACTTCTTGCGCGAGTAGCAGATAGTTCGCTGTTTCCAGTTCACATCCTCGGCCAGCAGGAAGGCGGCATCCGATTGCGCGGCCCCCGTGTGCCAGAGCAACTCGTAAAAATCCCGCCGTTCCGCATTCAGTTCCCGTCCCACAATGGCGGCATGCTCCTCGGCGGAGATCGCCCGCTTCTGCCCGAACACCGGCCGGGGCCATTGGAGCCGAGGAATCACCGATTTCAGCAGCCATTCCATGCCCAGGGCATGGTTGTGGATGCGCCGCAGGTAAACATTCGTGGACACCTTGCCATCCTTCAGAGCCCTGTCGAAGTGTTCGGGCCGGGTCTCGGCCACGGGCAGTTTGCGGATGCAATCGAAATTCCTGTCCTTGATGGCCACGTCCCACCGGCGCCGTGTTTCGTCGGTTTTTTTGGCAATGATATGCTCCATGACATCCTGCCAGGTCCTGGTTCCCAGCTTGGGATCTGCGCCATTGAAATAGACCCGAGCCAGGGCCAGGTTGAGTTGCGGTTGCTCGAGCGCCCCATTTTCGGCCATGAGGAGTTTAAGCGCTTCGGCTTTGCTTTTCGTATTGAGGCTGGTTTGCGCTCCGGTGGACTTGTTTTTGAGGTAGAAGACGCCCCAGGGGCGTCGGACCAGACCGAACGGTTGCTTCATTATATCACACATGTTTGTAGAGTGAAGCAATCGGCCCATTCGCAATAAGCGAGCAGAGGGCGAGCAATAGTCGAGCAGTGGGCAAGCACTGAACGAACACTCAAACAGGTGAAGATTCCGGTGAAACTTTTTCCGTCAGTCGTTTCCAAGTCACTCAGCATCAACGCTTAAGACTTGGAGGCGAGGGTCGGAATTGAACCGACGCATAAGGCTTTTGCAGAGCCCTGCCTTACCACTTGGCTACCCCGCCATCCGCAGGCCATGAAAATAATCGCCCCACGTTCCAAAGCAAGCTTGTTTTGTGCCCCAATCCTCTTTTGGGCGCATGACAAAATTCTGGGTTCAGGCCGCCAATGGGAGGGTGTCGTTGCGGGCAGCGTGTTGGTTGAGCCTGTATTTCCAGAACTCAGCGAGGCGGTGGCTGGCGTGGATGCACCGCAAAGCCAGGATG
>CAIYYI010000650.1 GCA_903930345.1 uncultured Verrucomicrobiota bacterium | reverse complement strand
TCTCGCTGTGCTCCACGGCGTAGGCCTCGCCCGGCTGCGTCATGAACCGCACCCGCACCCCGGTGCCCTCGGCGGTGTAGTGGATTTTCAAATAGCTGCCCGGATCACCCGGATCCGTGGCGTTGAGAAATTCCACGTAGTTGCAGATGCCGTCGCCGTCATCATCCGACCAGGGCAGACCTGGAAAACCCGGATCAAACGCCGCCGCCAGCGCCACCGCATCCGCCGTAACGTATGCGCTGGTGTTATCGTTGCGCACGGTGATGCTGCCCGCGCTGCCAGCCTCAAAGGCGTAGGTTCCCAGCGCCACCCAGGTGCCCGCGTTCTGGGTCTGGTCCACCGTCAGGGACGTGACACCGCCCGCCCCGGAGATTTCCACCGGCGCATTGGTGGCGCGCGCGCCCGTGCCCGCCCAGCGCAGATAGACCACGTAATTGCCGCGCACCGGCACATCCGGCCGGAACTCCACGCTCAACGCGCCCTTGTTCGTATTGCCGTCCTGCAAATAATCGGTGCCGTAATAACTGGTGGAGCCTTTTGAGGCCAACCACGGGCCGGTGAGCCGCGCGCGCTCCACATCCGCATTGTCCACCACCGTCACCACGTTGGCCGGCGTGGTGAGAAACTGGGTCAGGTCCATGAGCGACTGCAGCTCCGCGCTGTGCCGACGCGCCACCCCGCGCGGATCGGTATGGTACTTCCGGCAGAGGGCCGCCGCCGTGCCGACCGCCACACCCATCTGGCCGCAGGTGTTCATCACCCGGGGGCTGCCCAGCCCCACATGGGTGGCGCTGAGACACCGGCCGGCCATCAGCAGGTTGCCGATGTTGGTGGAGTAGAGGCAGCGGAACGGAATCCAGTACGGGCTGATGCTGGTGAACTGCGCGTAGGTCAGGAAATCATAGTTGCCCGCCCTGGTGAAATGGATGTCAATTTCCCGCTCCTCATTGACCACCGCATCCTGAAACACCGGGTGATTGCGCACATCCGCCTCGGTGAGGGTGTAATCGCCCACCAACCGGCGTGACTCCCGCTTGCCGCCGACGTATGCCAGCCAGTAGATCTCCAGATTCTCGTTGCCCGCCCGCTGCTTCACATTGCCCCAGGTGCCATAGATGGCGCGAAAGAGATAATCCCGGATCTCCTCGGCATCGTACACCTGGTTCTGGGTCAGCCCGTATTCCCAGTCCCAATCCCCGCGCGTGGCGTAGTAATCCTTGGCGACATTGGTCGCCCAAGGCACGGCGGGATAGACCACCGGCACCCCCGCGTTGCGGGAGTTCCAGGAAAGGGTGGTGCCCATGGTCATGCCATCGCTGTTCGTGGGGGCCAGCGATTCCCCGAACTCCGCCCGCGCCTCACGCCCCATGCGGTATTGCGCCCCGGCCCAAAAGCCGATCCAGCCATCCCCGGTGCTGTCCACGAACAGCGGCGCGGTGAACCGCCGCTCTTCTCCGGTGCGATTGTGGGCGGCGTCCACCGCTGTGATCCGGCCGCCGTTGGTCTGGACCGCAAAGGCGCGCCATTCGGTGAAAAGGTGCAGATTCGTCTCCGCCTGGAGGATCTGGAGGCGCACGGCATCGGAGAGCTTGAACTGGTCAGACCCGATTGTGTAATCAGGCGTGTTGATTTCGTCAGTGATGCCGCCCATGTCATTGCCCAGCGTGTGTACGCGCACATCCTGGCTGGCGTTGCCGCCGGGAAAGGGCCGGTCATGGACCAAGGCCACGCGCAGCCCCTGCCGGGCCGCCGCAATGGCCGCCGAGCATCCGGCGATACCGCCGCCAACCACTACCAGGTCAAAATCCCCGGTACTGGGTGGCACAGCCGGTCGCTGGAGCACCTCCCGCCGCCACTGCGCCAGTTCCTCCCGCTCACCGGGCGGAATCAGTCCCATGTTTTGCGTGAAAAACAGCGCATCGCAGCGGCCCTCGAAACCGGTGAGATCCTGCAGCCGGAGTTCCACCGTGTTTTGCGGCACCACCACCACCCCGCCATCCTGCCACACCCACCCCTGCCCCACCGTGCCAAACACCGCCCCGACAGACACACCGGCCACGGAGACCTTGAAGGCACCCGGGTGGTCGGGCAGCGGCGCGGTCCAATCCTTAGTGCGCACCCAGAGGCGATAGGCACCGGGTGCCGGGAAGGTCACCGTGGCCACGGCATCGACCACTGGGCGGCCTTTGCCGTGCGCCAGCAGGTAGGGGGACCCCATGAGCGAGGTGAACTGCTGATCCACCACCCACCCGCCGGGATCCGCGAAACTCTCCGCCTCCACCCACACGCTGTTGGTGCCGCCCGATTCATCCTCGGCCATGGTCACCTCGGCCCGGCCGGCAGCACCCACAGTGTACCCTGCCCCACCCTGCAAGGTCAGGCGCACGACCTCCAACCCTTCCTCAACGGAGTCGTTGATTGGCGTTATCGTTATTGTTTTTGCTGTTTCACCCGAATTCAACCGGATGAAGTTCGTTTCACTGGTAAAGTAGTCCACACCGAACGTGGCGGTACCGCCAAAAGCCAGACCGACATCCACCTGGGAGTTGGTATCCCCCAAGGGCCGCGCCACCGTGAAAACCCCGGACAACGATGGCGTCCCCTCATAGGCCAAAGCCACCGTGGCGCTCACGACAAACTCCGGCGGATCATTGTCATCCGCCAAGCGAATCGTGGCGTTCCCCGTACCCACGATATTGTAGGCGGCGTTGGACACCAGCGTCACAACGATGTTCTCCTCCAATTCCGGACGGACATCATCCAAGGGCACCACCGGCACGAGCACATTCGTTTCGCCCGGCCCAAAAACCACCGCGCCGGTGAGGGCCGTGTAATCCACCCCGTTCGACGCCGTCCCGCCCACGGTGTAATTCACGGTGACCGACCCTGTGGTTTCGCCAAACCGTTGAAACCGGAACAAACCGGAGTCACTGCCCGACTCGCGCGCCGCGGCATCGGCGGCCGAGATGGTGACAAGCTGCACCCCGGGCGGCAGATTGGTGGCGTAACCGAGGAACACCAGATCATCCAAGCGCAGGATATCGGAAGAGCTGTCACTGGTGTCCGTAAAGTAAAGCCGGAACTCCACCGGATTGAACACCCCCGAAAGCGCGGCCTCAGTCCATTGATTGCTCAGGACGCTGAACGTATTGGTGCTGCCCGTTCCCAGGACGGTCTGGGAGGCCAGATCCCGCGTGAAACCATCCGCGCTGGACCGCAGCGTGGCGGTGGCGCTCATATCCACCGCCGCCTGCAGCTTGAAGTACCCGGACACCCCGGTGAATTGCAGCGCCTGTCCCGGCACCGGACCAACGACAAAGCTGACATATTGGCCGGCCGCCAACGACTCCGCCATCGTGGCCGACACGGTGTTCGCCCGCACGTAGAAGCCGGTTGGGACCGAGACATAGGCGGCCGTGCCAAATCCGTGGGTGTTTTCGGCTGTGCTACCTGAGCCAAAGGGCCCCAGGCCCGGCCCGGCCGCCGCTGTCCGGGCGCTCACCCGGTTGGGGTCAGTGACCGTCGGCGCAGCCACAGCCGCCAGGGAAGCCGCCGTGTTATTGTTTTCATTGAACCCGTACGCCGCCAGCACCCCGGTGTTGGTCCCGGTGATGTCGCCCAACGAATCAACCCCCACAATCAATTCCGGACGGTATTGGACATCCGGGTCGGCATCATCCTGATAGCGGGAGAAATAGGCGCTAACACTCTCGGTCTTGCGTTTGATGAGAACGTAAAGCGTCTGTTGGCCATTGGTCAGCGCCTCCCGTACCGCCTGAACCAGCAAATCCGCCCCGGTGCCGCTGTCAGTCCAAAAACCGTTTGGACTGCCCCAAGTGACCCGGGTGGGGCTGGTGCTCGTCCCGATGCAACCCCGTTCGCGCAGCAAGGTGCCGATCACCCCACCGGCCCCGGTGCCGGTGCCATGGGGATTGTCCCATGTGGCCGCAGCCTCAGTGAACGGCTGCGTGAGGTACACCCCCTGGACGGAACTCGCGCCAAGGCCCGCGATGTCGTGCGTCAGCACCAGCGCCACGCTGTCCACCCGGCTGAAGTTGGTCCCCACCAGGGTAGAGAGGTGACTCAGATTGAAGGATAGCAGGGTACGAAGCGTGGGTGCGGTATTGTTGCCCGCCAGGAGCTGCTGGCCGTCACCAACGATATTGGTCTGGTCCGAACGAATCCGCGTCGCTCCCATGTCGTAGGTGGAACTGATCACCGTGCCAGCGGTGCCGACCGTTGTCCGACCGGTCCCTTGCCGCAAGTCCCCCTCCTGGAAACTCACATAAGTTGCCGCTGCCGCCAGATGGAGGCCCCCGAACAAAAGGGCCAGCGATATCCTCTGCCACCGACCTAGACTCATCAATCTTGTCATATAATACCGTCCCCCAAGCCGTCCGCCCCGGGCAAGGAACAACTTGAGTGAACCCAACCAGTCTAGCTCCGCCCCACCGGTTACGTTAAGCAAATAGTCGCACCTGAAATATTCATTAGCGGTTCTATATTTGATGTCATAATGCCTTATTTATAGGTGTTAACGATTAATCAAGTCGTCATTCCCCTGCCCTTGCTTTTTGCTTCTGACCAAATCCGGTTTACTGTATCCATTCGGCATAGGTTTTACGGCCATGTTTGTATATCCGAAAAAGTACGATGTGATAGTGGTGGGCGGCGGGCATGCCGGCGTTGAAGCCGGCTTGGCGGCAGCGCGCATGGGATGCCAAACCCTGCTGCTTTCGATCAACCTCGATTCCATTGCCCAGATGTCCTGCAACCCCGCCATCGGCGGCCTGGCCAAAGGACATCTGGCGCGGGAAATCGATGCTTTGGGCGGCGAGGTGGGCAAAGCCACGGACATGACCGGACTCCAGTTCCGGATGCTGAACACCAAGAAAGGCCCCTCCGTTTGGGCACCCCGGGCACAGTGCGACAAGAAAGCCTACCAGTTTTATTTCAAGTGGGTCTGCGAGCGACAGCCAAGGCTGGATTGCAAACAGGGCCAGGTGCAGAAACTCCTGTTCGCGAACGATGCCATCGTGGGAGTGGAAACCACCCTGGAAGTCCAGTACCACGCCACCACGGTGGTGGTGACCACCGGCACCTTCCTGCGCGGCCTCATGCATATCGGCATGACCCAGCAATCGGGTGGACGTGCGGGTGAGGCTGCCGCGCAAGGACTCTCCGCCTCACTCCAGGAAATCGGTTTGGAATTGGGCAGGCTGAAAACAGGCACCCCACCCCGCCTGCTGCGGTCATCCATTGATTTCACCCAAACCGAGATCCAACCCGGGGATGAACCGGTCCCTTGGTTCTCGTATTGGAAGGACGATTTGTTCCACGTGGAACATTCTCCCTTAAACGCACTGGACGGCACCGGACGCCATCTGTTCAGCCATACCCAGGGGAAATACCCTCCGGGATCGGTCCTGGACCGGTTTGGTGGTCAGATGGCCTGCTACATCACCTATACCACGACGAAAACCGCCGAGATCATCCGCGCCAATCTTCATAAGTCACCCCTCTACTCTGGCGTGATCGAAGGAGTCGGGCCCCGGTATTGTCCCTCCATTGAGGACAAAATCGTGAAGTTCCCGGAAAAGGAGCGACAGCAACTCTTCCTTGAACCGGAAGGGTCGGCCACCGACGAAATCTACGTCAACGGCTTCTCCACCAGTCTCCCATACGAAGTCCAGATCGAGATGGTTCGCAGCATCGTGGGCTGCGAACAGGCGGAGATCATGCGCCCGGCCTACGCGGTGGAATATGACTTTGCCTTTCCCACCCAGCTATTACCCTCGCTGGAGACCAAGGTTTGCCGGAATCTTTATCTGGCCGGACAGATCAACGGCACCTCTGGGTATGAGGAAGCCAGCGCCCAAGGGCTCATGGCCGGCATCAACGCCGCCCTGCGCACCCAGAACAAAGCCCCAATCATCCTGCGCCGAGACCAGGCTTACATCGGCGTACTCATCGATGATCTGGTCACCAAAGGCACCATTGAACCGTACCGCATGTTCACCTCCCGGGCAGAATACCGATTGGTCTTGCGCCAGGATAACGCCGATCTCCGCCTATCCAGTGTTGGCCACAGCGTCGGTTTACTGCCAAAGCGCCACTTTGAAACCACCCGAGGGAAACAAACGGCGATTGATGCCGAACTCCGCCGGGTGCGGACCACCCGCCACCAAGGGGATCTCTTGGAACAACTTCTGCGCCGAACCGAAATCACCTATGCCAACCTGCCCGGCACCCACCCCCCACTGGATCCGCTGGTGATTCAGCAGGTGGAAATCGAGATCAAGTACGCCGGTTACATAGATCGCCAGGAGATGGAAATCACCAAATTCAAGACTCTGGAAGACAAACAAATCCCGGCCACCTTCGATTACACCACCGTCCCCAGCCTGCGGAAGGAAGCCCGACAGAAGCTGACTTCCATCCGTCCAACCACTCTGGGCCAAGCCTCCCGCATCTCCGGCGTATCCCCCTCCGACCTCAGTATCCTGACGGTCTGGCTCAAACGTGTCTCGGAAAATGGAATCAAAGCGACAGCAACAGGGGAGGGGAGTACCCCCCACTGCGTGGCTCAAGAGCACCTGCCAGGAACTGCCCAAACCGGAGCTGATTGCTGCGGCGACCTGTAATCAGAGCACTCCTTGTTTGGCATGCAGCCAGAAGTATCCATCAAAATGGGCATTCCAAACACCCCGTTCATGAGCGACTGTTTGACCTTCCAACCGGGTCTTTGAAGGATGTTCCACGTGGAACTTTTTAGGCCATTCTTCGCAATTTTTACAGGGTTCAAACCAGAATATCTGTCACTTGGGTGCCCCGTGGGTCAGCGATTCGAATACCAGCCTGAAAACAAGGCTGAATAAACAACAACATTGACTATATATGGTTGTGGTTCTTGTACTTATGCATTTGCATGTTGATCAGTGCTTAATCCGCGTTTTTATCTCCTAAAGCGTCGATTTTAAAGGTTTTGGTTCCTTGAGCAATGACGCCTTGAGGTCGCAATTTCCACCCCTCTGACCTATCCGTGGAGGTGGTTGGGCCGCGAAGAGAAACATTTAGTGGCACGAGCGCTGGGGTGGATTATCATTATTCTGAATGGTGTTTATTAAACCAACCGCTGCTTGCGGCGACTTCCCTCCCGGCTACCTGGCCTTCTTTGAGTTATTCAATGCCACCCGGTATCATGCGGCACATGATGCCCTGGAAATCCATTGGTTACCTGTTCGCAATGGGTACCTGGGTAACTTCTACAAGGGTCTCATCCAACTGGCCGGAGCCTTTCATTTGCTGCACTTGAACCGGACCGCACCCGCACTTCGGCTCCTAATACGAAGCCGTGAATTGCTAGCGTCATACCCGAGTCCACAGGAAGGGCTCTGCCTTGAAACACTGTTGCCACAATTCGAAGCCTGGAAAATAGCACTGACAAACCATACAAAACCGCCCGTTCCATTCCTGAACAAGCCAATCCGTCATCATTGAATCCGCTAGGCAACAGGGCAGGGGAGGGGATACGAAAGGACCGTCATTGCCATTTGTTCCACGTGGAACATCAAAAGCCATCTTACTTCAAATACGAAACCCTTCGCCAGCCAGGCCTGAAGTTGGTACCACAGAGGATAATTCCAG
>CAIYYI010000649.1 GCA_903930345.1 uncultured Verrucomicrobiota bacterium | reverse complement strand
CCACCGCCGACGCTGGCGTGCTGGTGGAAAAAGGCACCTTGGTTGGCAACGAGGCGGATTCGTATATGACCGCCAAACAGGCGGAATACCTGGAAGCCAAAACCGCGCTCCAACTGGTGAACGACATCAATTGCCTGATCTCAGACATCCAGGTCAACGAGCGTTCCTACATGCTTTACAAGGAAGCGAAATATTACGATTTCATCGAAAAGAACCTGCCGCAGCTGCTCCAGTGGTATGGCGAACTGGATAAGCTGCACCCGGACTCCAGCGAGCAGAAACTGATCACCGACGCCCGCAAGGCAACCCAGGAATATGGGACGGCCGCCAAGGCGTGGGTGGCGGAGCAGAAGAAGGATGCCGCGAGCACCAATCTGGCGCAGCTGGCCAAACAGCTCGACCAGTGCGGTCTGGTCGCCAACAAGTGCGCGGCGGATTACCTGGCCGCCAAGAAGGTGATGGTGGACAAGATCGCCCAGGCGGTGTTCATCGTGGCGGACATCTCCCGCACCGCCGTGGATACGCGGCGCCTGGCCAACCGCTACATGCTTAACCAGGAGGCGAAAGACTGGGAATCCCTCACCAACAACCTGGCCCGGCTGAATAAAGCTTACAGCGGCCTGCGCAAGGTTTCGCTGACGAAGGACGATACCGACCGCATCGCCAAGGCGGAAAAAGCCACCGCGGAATACAGCGTGGCGGCCAAAAGCTGGGTTGATAACGACAACCTGATGAAGGCCGGGGGCAAAGTGATGGATGCCGGCGGCGAGACCGTGGGGGCAGCGGCCGCGGGTTATCAAGCGGCCAAAATGGCCACCGTCGATAAAGTGGCGGATGCGGTCTTCATCGTGGCTGGCATCGCCGGGGAAGCCTTGATCACCCGGATGAATGAGAAAGAATACATCTATAACCAGGATGCCTCCCACTGGAAAGCGCTCAACGAGCATATCACCAAACTGAACCAGCTTTACGACGATTTGCGGAAAGTCTCGCTCACGGCGGACGATCAGCAGCGGATCGAGCGGGCCGACAAAGCGACGGAGGAATACCTGGTGGCCGCCAAAGCCTGGGTGGCCAACGACAACAAGCTGCGCCAGGAAATCCTGCCGCAGATGGGGACGATCGGGGATACCGTCCTGGCCACGGCGCAAGCCGCGGAGAACGACGCCTGGAAAGCCTCGGGCGACAGCAGCGCGAGCGTCAACGGCATCGTGAGCACCTCCAAGCTGATCATCTCCGTGGCCTTGCTGGCCGGCATTGCCATCGGGATCTTCGCCTCCATCTTCATCACCCGGTCCATCACCAAACCGGTGAAGGCGGTGGCGGACGCCATCCTGAGCGGATCGGAGCAGACCTCCGCGGCGGCTTCCCAGGTATCCGCCTCCAGCCAGTCGCTGGCGGAAGGCGCCAGCGAGCAGGCGGCCTCGCTGGAGGAAACCAGCTCGTCGCTGGAGGAAATGGCCAGCATCACCCGAAAAAACACCGAGACCGCGGAGAAAGTGAAGGCACTGGCCACTCAGGCACGCCAGGCGGGTGACACCGGCGCCCAGGACATGGCTGCCATGACCACCGCAATG
>CAIYYI010000648.1 GCA_903930345.1 uncultured Verrucomicrobiota bacterium | reverse complement strand
GTTTCGTGCGGGAACGGGAACTGTCGTTGCCGCGCTTGTCTACCGTGCCTCAGGAGTCCATCAAGGCGGTCGCCAAGTCTGGCAACTTGATCCGCGCAAATGCATTCAGTGCGGCAAGTGTGAAACCGAAAGCGTGCTTCAACCCTCTGCTGTTAAATGTGCGCATGGTTATGAGATGTGTGGCTATTGCAAGCTCTGCTTTGGTTACTTCAAGCCAGACGCCTCCCGCCTTGACGAAGCTGCAGAAAACCAAATTTGTCCTACAGGCGCGATCAGCCGGACATTTATTGAAACGCCGTATTTCGAATATACGATTAAGGAACCGCTTTGCACAGGATGCGGACTCTGCGTGAAAAGCTGTTCTAATTTTGGGAATGGCTCCCTCTATCTGCAAGTCCGGCATGACCGGTGCAAGAATTGTAATACCTGTCGCATCGCTGAAGCCTGTCCAGCACAGGCCTTTGTGCGTGTGTCCGAGCATTCGCCGTATTTGCTGAAGGAGAAGCTATGAGGGGTTTGATTCATCAAACCCGTTCTATTGGCATGTTGTGGCTCGTGGGCGTTGGCATAGCGCTCTCTTCACAAGCGGAATCCCGGTTTCCTCAACCGCAGTTTGACACGGGGCATGTCGTCCCCAAAGCCTTTCATCCGCCAGTGACCGCCGTTGTTTCGGAATGGATGGATGTTGCGATCTTGTTGATCGCTCTGGGTGTTTCTGCATGGCTTGTGCATCGTGTCCGTTCGCGTCGCTGGATATTAGCCTTTTCTATTCTCTGCCTGGCGTGGTTTGGCTTTGTTCGTCAGGGCTGTTTCTGCCCGATCGGCACGATTCAAAATGTGGCTGTCGCGGCATGGCATGGAGGCGGCTTGGCTTGGGGTATTGCGGCCTTCTTTGCGTTGCCGCTTATTTTTGCACTTCTGGTTGGACGCGTTTTTTGCGCTGCTGTCTGTCCGCTAGGGGCATTGCAGGACCTCTTTATTATTCGTCCGCAACGCGTTCCGCGCACATGGAATGCCGTGTTGCGGCTGATCCCGTTGATCGTGTTATTGTTGGGCGTGGTCTATACACTGAATGGTGCTGGATATCTGATTTGTCGCATGGATCCCTTTGTGGGTCTCTTCCGGCGAAGCGCGCCGTTGCCGTTGTTACTGGTGGGCATGGCGGTTCTTTTGTTGGGGATGGTGATCGCGCGTCCGTATTGCCGCTATTTCTGTCCGTATAGCGTCTTACTGGAATGGTGTTCGCGTCTGGCATGGAAGCCTGTCAGAATTACAACGGAGACGTGCATAAACTGCCGGTTGTGCGTGGGTGTTTGCCCTGTAGACGCAGTTGAGATCCCGCGTGAGACTCCTAATGAAACTACGCGTGCACGTTTATTTCATCGGTTTGTGAAATTGATGTTTATCATGCCGCTCTTGGCGGTCGGTTTTTCATCCGCTGGCTGGATGGTTGGCGGCTCTCTGCTCGCCTCGGCGCATCCGGTTGTCAAAACGTGCCATGCTTTGCAAATCAGCACGCCAGCCACAGAGGCGCTGTATCCGGAAATTGAAGCCTCTAAGAAACAGGGTCGTACGAGAGAAGAACTTGAGGTGCAGGCTGAGAAGATAAAAGAAAATTTCAGAATGGGCAGTGCCGTTGCCGGCGGCCTCTTCGGGTTAATCATCGCCCTGCGGATACTGGGGCTCTCACAGCTCCGGCGGCGTGCCGAGCATGAGGCCGACCGCTACAACTGCATCGCCTGTGGCCGCTGCTATCCTGTCTGCCCGAAGAATCTGGATAACGCTTAACGTCCAACGTTTAACTCTTAACGTCTAAGTATGTCCCGTCCTGTTATAAGTTGACACTTTTCCACGAAAGGAAAGGTGGCAAAGATGGAGTGCAAGCGTTATAGTGAGGCGTTCAAGTTGTCGGTGGTGCGCGAAGTGGCTGACGGTAAGTGGCGGGGGCCGCTTG
>CAIYYI010000647.1 GCA_903930345.1 uncultured Verrucomicrobiota bacterium | reverse complement strand
TCCGAAATAATCGCGCTGCGCCTGCAGCAGGTTCGCCGGGAGGCGTTCGTTGCGGAAGCCATCAAAGAAGGCCAACGCCGTGCTGAACGCCGGCACCGGGATACCTTTCTTCACCGCCGTGGCCACCACATTGCGCCAAGAGCGCTGGCTATCCTTGATCGCCTGCTTGAAGAAGGGATCAATCAGCAGGTTCTTCAGGGACGGATTGCGGTCGAACGCCTCTTTGATCTTGCCCAGAAACGCGCTGCGGATGATGCAGCCGCCGCGCCACATCAGCGCGATGCCACCGTAGTTGAGGTTCCACTTGTTCTGTTCCGCCGCCGCCCGCATGAGCATGTACCCCTGGGTGTAGGAGATGATTTTTGATGCGTAGAGCGCCTTGCGGATGTCCTCCACGAACTTGGCCCGATCAGTGGAGATCTTCGCGCGCGGCCCCTTGAGTTTTTTGGCCGCCGCCACCCGGTCGGGCTTCATGGCCGACACGCAACGGGAATAAACCGCCTCGGCAATCAGGGTGATCGGGATGCCGAGATCCTGGGAGGAGATCACGGTCCATTTGCCGGTTCCCTTTTGACCGGCGGTGTCCAGAATCTTGTCCACCAGCGGAAGACCATCGGTATCCTTGAAACCAAGGATGTCGCGGGTGATTTCGATCAGATAGGAGTCCAGCTCGCCCTTGTTCCATTCCGCAAACACCTGGTGCATTTCGTCGGCTGTCATGCCCAATCCGGCCTGCATCAGATGGTAGGCTTCGCAGATGAGCTGCATGTCGCCGTATTCGATGCCGTTGTGCACCATTTTGACATAGTGCCCGGCACCATTTTCACCCACCCAATCGCAGCAGGGAGAGCCATTATCCACCTTGGCAGAGATCGCCTGGAAGATGGACTTCACATGTTCCCATGCCGCTGGAGAACCGCCAGGCATAATTGAGGGACCGCGACGGGCACCTTCCTCACCGCCGGACACCCCTGTGCCGATGTATAACAAGCCCTTCGACTCGACATATTTGGTGCGGCGCGTTGTGTCATCAAACAGCGAATTGCCACCATCAATGATGATATCGCCCGGTTCCAACACCGGGAGCAAATGTTCAATGAACTCGTCCACCGCTGCCCCGGCTTTGACCATGAGCATGACCCGGCGAGGCCGTTTGAGCAACGCCGCCATTTCGGCCAAGGACCGAGCCCCGATGATGTTGGTGCCCTTGGCTTCATTGGCCAGGAAATCGTCCACTTTGGAGACCGTGCGATTATGGGCCACCACGGTGAAACCGTGGTCGTTCATGTTCAAAATCAGGTTTTGACCCATGACGGCCAACCCAATGACTGCGATATCAGCTCTAGCTTCCATTTTGCAAAAATTCGAGTTGTTAAGTGTTGTAGAAACGGAGACGCAACGATACATCAGCGGCAACGGTGCGCCAGATTTTTTTTCATTAGCCCACCCCCCATCATGGCCAGGAAAAATAAGGTTGCTTTTATTTGGGCTCAAGATACTGTGGCTGAGACAGATGGATTCCGCGTATCCCATCGGCCAGGCGGTTTACACCCGCACGGACACTCCTGATTTCGAGGAGGAGGTCGTTCCTTTTTCCAATTTGGAAGAGTTGGTGAACGTCTGCGTCACCCCGCGTGACAATTGCATTCTGGAGAAGGTGATCATCTACGCCATGCCCAATGGCACCCCCAGCGCCGTTACTCTGGGCTTCATCTCAGCCACCACCGGCGAGCGCGGCAGTTTTGATCAAAATATCTTCCGAGCCTGAACTCCCACCGCCCACAGACCACCCCAGGACAGAAAAAAACCGAGGCAGGAGTTCCTGCCCCGGTCGGTGAAAAACGCAACCCGTCAAATTATCGGCTGAGCACCCTCGTCGCACGCCTGCCGACATCCTGCGAGATGTTAGCCTCCTGGATGGCTCTGGCCAAATCCTTCGCCCCCCTCTTGTCGGTGGCCACCAGGTTTTCCGCCAGAGTGATGGCCGCCATGCCGGCATCGATTTTCAGCGAGGCCTCCATGAGCAACGGCTTTAACGCTGCCGCCGTGCTGGCATGAGGCACCGCCCCCAAGGCCGATAACGCCAGTTTCTTGTCCTGGTCACGCTGGGCCATACCCCAGGCAGCCAAGGCCAGCTCAGCCCGCGCCTTGACCGGGGCGGCTTCCGCTGACTTGATCACCCGCACCAGTCCCTGCAACGCCAAACCCTGCAGCTTCGCATTGGCAGCGTGCTTCACGGCCAGATCAGCGAGCAATTTGCCGGCCCCCAGATCATTCCAGTTGCCCAGGGCACGCACAGCCTCCTCCTGAATACCGGCATCCGAGTCGCCCGCCAGACGGCCAACGACCTCCAAGGCCTCGGGAGACCCCAAGCCACTCAAAACATCCAGCACCTCGCTCAAATCCTTGGGTGTCGCGCCCACCACGCCTAGCAGCGTCTTGCTCGCGGTGCTTTTGTCATTCACACGACCGGCCATGGCTTCCAGCGCGGAAATGCCTTCCCGATCTTTGCGCGACCAGGCCAACCGGGCCACCGCGGCAAAATCCGCATCAGAGCCAAGCTTGCCGATGGCCGAAAAAGCGGCGCTCTTCACAGCCCGATCAGGTTCACCAGCCACTTTCAGAAGCGCGGGCACGGCTGTCGCCTGTTTGCGCGCGGCAAGCGCGGTCATGGCCGCCACCCGAACCGGAGCTTGGCCGGTTGTGGCCGCCGCGACCACGGCGTCACTCGCCCCCGGGCCCGAAATGCGGACCAGCGCGGTTTCCGCCATCTGCTTTTCCGGGCGGGAGCTGCTTTGCGTCAACTCCAGCAACACCGGCACGCCCGCCGCCCCGCAAACACGGCCCAACGCCTCAATCGCCGCCAGACGCACCGCCTCATCCGCATCCCGGACTGAATCGAGCACCGCCTTTTCCGCACTGGCATCCAGCACACTCAGGATTTGCACGCGCACGGTCGGACCGACTCGGCCCAGCATGGGGGCCAATTGCGCTGAAGCAGCCTGGCCATAAGCCGCCACGGCACCGCGAACGGCCGCCAGTTGCAGGCGAGTCTCAGCACCGGTCAGAGCGGCATCCAGCAGTGGACGGGCCGCGTTTGGATCAGCTTTGGCCAACCCCACCAGCGCAGCGCCGCGCACCGGGAGAAATGCATGTTGCTGGTAAATCTGCCGGTATAGCGCGCCCGCCACCTGCGCCTGGCCATCCGCCAACTGCCGATTGGCAGCCTCCACCAGCGCTGGCCCGGCCTGCGGATTGGTTCCCGCGACCGTCCAAAGCGCTTTGACCGCCTCCGGCGAAGCAATGAAACCAAGGGCCTGCGCGGCGAGGACCGCTGTCTCCGAGGCCTGCAGTCGCTCCACCACCAGTGGCACGGCCTGTCCATCCCGTTTATTGCCCAGGGCGTTAAGGTAGCCGTTGGCCGCCACCGCTGACTTGGCCTGCCGTAAGGCCTCCCGCAAGGCCATGGCGGCGGAGGGGGCCGGATTCTTCTCCAAAGCCCGGCGGGCACATTCACGAAGTTCCGCATCCGGATCGTCCAGGAGACGGGTCAGGGCCGCGACAGCCTCCTCGCGCCCCATGTATTCTAGCTGCCGCACCAACCAGACCCGGGCGGGCTGGGCCACGGTGCCATCGGCGGCCTTGGCGGCCAGCAACCTGCCCATGGCCGCGCGTTCGGCTTCATGGCCCGGGTTCGAAGTCTGACTGGCCAAGTCCTGCAATTCCATCTGGGCGTCGTAACGCGCCGGGATGTCCTCGCCAGACAAGCGTGGCAGCAGTTGGGTGACTTCCGTTTCCGGGCTGGCTGCACGCAGGCTCAGAGTGGTCAATCCCGCCAGTAAAAGAGAGTAAAAGTTCCAATTTTTCATGCGCTGATAACGGTTTGTGGTTTCGTCAGGGATTCCTCAAATGGCGGCATAAGGGGCGCGGCGAGGCCGGTCCATCCAGCGGCTGGCCTCCGGGTCGCCCAAGATCAGTTCTTTGGCGGGATCCCACTTCAACGGGCGCTTCAGGCGTTCCGCAATCCCGCTCAGATGGCAGATGGTGGCGGTACGGTGCCCGATTTCGGCGGTGCAGATCGGCTGCTTGCGGGTTTTCATGCTCTGCACCCAATTGTCCTCATGGTGATTGGAGGAATACAATTTGATGTCATCCGGACCCAGCGGTCGGTCCTTAAGCTGGGTCGGCGTGGTGTCCAACCGGTCGCCGCGACTCACCAATACCTCGCCCTTCTCCCCGATGAAGCGGATCATGTGGCCTTTCATGTCCGGATGATTGCGCAAAACTTTCGCGCCGTTCGCGTAAACATGGGTTTGGTACGGATTCCCCTCGAAACCCTTGGGAATAAACTCCACCGGGCCGGAATCATCCATGCCCAGCGCCCATTGGATGATGTCGAAGTGGTGGGCGCCCCAATCCCCGTTTTTGCGGGAGCCATAGTCCCAAAACCGGCGCCAGCCACCACCATAATTGCCTTTGACGCGCTCCTCGTTGAACGGATACCAAGGGGTTGGCCCCAGCCACCGATCATAGTCGAAGCCAGCCGGAATCGGCTGTTCAGGCAAAGTGGCGGGTGGTGGAAACTCGCCCAAACTCGCATAGATGGTGTGAACTTTGCCAATCCAGCCATTGCGCACCATTTCGCACGCCTTGCGAAAGGCGCGTTCGGACCGTTGCTGGGATCCGACTTGCAAAATCGCCCCGTACTGGCGGGCCACATCACTCATGATACGCCCCTCCCGGATGGTAAGGGTCATCGGCTTTTGCACATAAACATCCTTGCCCGCCCGCATGGCCGCAGTGGATATGGCCGCGTGCCAGTGGTCCGGAGTGACCACCACCACCGCATCAATGTCGCGCCGTTCAATGATCCGCTCGTACTCATTGTAGGCAGCACAGCCCTGGTACTGGCCGCTGGCCGCACGCTGGGCATAGGCTTTTTCCACCACCAGCTTTGCATCCGCCCGCCGACTGGCATCCACATCGCAGACCGCCACCACTTGGACATCCTCACGGCTGGTCATATGACCACGGTGCCCCCCCATCATGAGCCCCATGCCAATCAGGGCCATGCTGATGCGGTTGCTCGGGGCGTTTTGGCCCCAGACGGTGGAGGGAATGACCGTCGGAAAACCCAGGGTTACCCCGGCCACAGCGGCGCTGCGGAGAAAATCCCGGCGATTGATGCCAGTCTGCTTGCTCATGCGTTTAAAAGATTGTCCGGATCACCTCCCTGAAAACAAAGGCTCGCCCCCCAGGGTGCGCCCTTCAGCAGCAGGTGGTCACATTGGTAAGGGAGCCTAACCGGCGTTCAGACAGGTTCAAGACTAATATTTGGCCGGGAATTTTTATGGGTGCCTTCCGCGCCATGCGGGGGCGGGAAGTCGCCCCAATATGAAGAGACGCGGTTTTTCCTTTTGCCTTTTTCCCTCCCGTTCTTCACTCTTTGGCCATGGTCAAACAGGTACTGGGACGCGGTCTTGGCGCATTGCTGGGAGGCGCACCGTCGGCAGCCAAGCCGGCGTCGCCTTTTGCGGCACCCTCGACTTCATCCCCCAGCACCGAACCGCTTCCCGCACCCGAAAAGGCCAGTCTGGCAACGTCGGCACCGACACCAGCTCTGATCGCCCCGGCAATCCAAGGCACCCATGATGTGCCGCTCGCCCTGGTCCACCCCTGCCCTTTCCAGCCGCGCAAGGATTTCCCCGAGGAATCCCTGAACGAACTGGCGTTATCCATCAGGGAAAAGGGCATCATTCAACCCTTGGTGGTGCGTCCCAAAGGGGATGGCTATGAACTCATCGCCGGCGAACGCCGCTGGCGGGCGGCAACCCTCCTGAAACTGGAGAAAGTGCCCATCATCATCCGGGAGGCGGACGACCGGACGGTTCTGGAGCTGGCCTTGGTGGAGAACCTGCAACGGGAGAATCTGAATCCCATTGATGAGGCCTTGGGATTTGCCCAACTCATCCAACTGGCCGGGCTCAAACAGGAGGAGGCGGCCGCGAAGGTGGGCAAAAGCCGGGCCTCGGTGGCCAATGCGCTGCGACTGCTCAAACTCCCGGCCGATCTCCAGGTCTGGGTGCGCGATGGCCGGCTTTCGGTGGGCCATGCCAAGGTGATCATGGCGTTGGACCGGCCGGATCAGCAAAAGCTGGTGGCGGACAAAATCATCCGCGATGGCCTCAGCGTGCGCCAGACGGAGGGACTGGTGGCGATCATCCTCAAACCGGCGTTGCCAGCCATCAAAGGCGCAGCTCCAGCCACCCCGCAGCGGGATCCACACGTGGCGGACGTGGTGGACAAGCTGCAAACCCGCTTTGGCACCAAGGTCAATCTCCGCTACCACCAAGGCAAAGGCAGCGTGGAAATACGCTTTTTTTCAGACGACGAATTGGAACGTATTTTGCAGATATCCGGCATCCGGCTGGACTAACCCCGGACCGGTGATTGAAAGAACACTTATGGCAACCAACACCAACTCAAACGACAACATCCAACAGGTGCGCCAGGACTGTGCGCAGAAACTCACCTCCATCAGCGGCCAGGTGCCACAACTCAGCGCGTTCGTCGGTCTCGACGGCTTTGTGGACGAGATCCTGCATGTGGTGGACAAGCGGGAGAACGTGGATTCGTTCCAACGGATTCCGAGCATCACGAAATTCGCAGAGCGCATTGCCGCCGCAGCGGGCCGGAGCACCAACTTCGAGTTGGTCCGCAAGCTGACCAAGCTGGGCGGCAACGGTCCCATCATGGCCAACGCACTGGCGGCCTTTGGCATCAAGGTGACCTATCTGGGCGCGCTGGGCTGGCCCAACATGGACCCGGTTTTCAACGAATTCACCAAGCGGGCCGAGGTGCACACCATGGCCGACCCCGGCCACACGGATGCCTTGGAATTCGATGACGGCAAGCTCCTCTGCGGCAAGCTCACCCCGCTGAACGAGGTGAACTGGGCCAACATCCAGGAGCGGTTCGGCAAGGAGAAATTCGCGCAGAATTTCAACAGCGCCAACCTGGTCGGGTTCGTGAACTGGACCATGCTGCCGTACATGAGCGAGATCTGGGAGCACATGCAGGCGGAACTCTGCCCCCACCTGCAGGGGCCGCGCCGGTTCCTCTTTGTCGATTTGTGCGATCCGGAAAAACGCAGCCGCAACGACATCACCAAGGCGCTCGACCTGATCCTGAGTTTCAACCGCTATTTTGATGTGATTCTCGGCCTGAACGAGAAAGAGGCCTTTGAGGTTGCCGCCGTGCTCAATCTGGCTCCCCAACCGCACACGAAGGAGGGCGTCACCCTGCTGGCGGGCGAAATCCAAAAGTGCCTGCCGGTGCAGACCGTGGTGGTCCATCCGGTGGCCTACGCCGTGGCTTGCTCCGCCGGGGTCACAGACCTGGTGGATGGTCCGTTCTGTGAGAAACCGTTCATCACGACCGGGGCAGGCGACCATTTCAACGCGGGCTTCTGCCTGGGCAAACTGCTGGGCTTGAGCAACGCCATGAGCCTGGTCACCGGCGTCTCCACCAGCGGCTTCTACGTCCGCAGCGCCAAGAGCCCGACCGTGCAGGATCTGGCCGGTTTGATGACCAATTGGCCCTCGAAGTAAGCCTGTTTTTCACCACCAGACGGGCTGGCTGGGCAACCCTGCCAGCCCGTTTTGGCAAACTCCAACCGCAACCCCAGCCAACGTTTACCGATGGTCCTGCCAATTGTACAATACGGACACCCGGTGCTGCGCAAAAAAGGCGCGGCCATCTCCCTCGTCACTCCGGAAATCAAGCAACTCATCGTCGATATGTTCGAAACCATGGTTGAAAACCATGGGGTCGGACTGGCCGCCCAACAAGTGGGACAGGCACTCCAATTAACCGTCATCGACGTGCGCGAATCGGAACGCCCCTCGACGCTGGAACTTAATGGCCAGCCGGCGACCGTTGCCGATTTCATGCCCCTGACACTGATCAATCCGGAAACAACCCCCTTGGGACCGCGAGAGGCCGGGCCGGAAGGCTGCCTCAGCTTCCCGGAGATCTATGCGGACATCCTGCGCCCGGAGAAAATCAAAGTGCGCGCCCTGAATACCGAGGGAGAAACCATTGAATTTGTGTGTGGCGGTTTGCTGGCCCGGGCGGTCCAGCACGAAACCGACCACCTGCACGGCATCCTGTTCATTGACCGAATGGATCGAAAAACCAAGGAGGATCTGCGCGATGACCTGGACGCCCTGCAAAAAGCCACCAAAGCGCAGCTAAAAGGCAAATAAACACGGCACGCCCCCGGACACCCATTAGCTTGGCATGATTTTTGCGTGCAAATAATAAGCCTTGAACTTGATCTGACAACCGCTTGAAATGGCGGTTGAAACAGATCAAGGGTGCTGAAGCCACACACAGGCACAAGCACCGGTTGTCGATGTCATGGAAAAGATGGAATGAGTTCATATGTCTGGTGACCGAATGCAGCGTCAGCGGTTTGAGTTGAAGTACGTGATTCCTGAGGCGATTGCCTTGGGAATCAGGGAATTTGCTGATGCCCAGTTGGAATTGGATGAATTCGGGCGCAACGATCCAGTGCCGGACATCCCCCGTTCCTACCCCGTCAACAGCATCTATTTGGATTCTGATCGGATGTCAACCTATTGGGACTGGGTGAACGCCGACCGGAACCGTTACAAATTGAGGGTGCGTTTTTATGACGAGCGCAGCGACACGCTCTGCTTCTTCGAACTGAAGCGCCGGGTCAGCAACTGCATCTTGAAACAACGCTGCGCCGTGTGGAAACCGGCGGCCCCCATGATCATTGCCGGGCACTTTCCCCCCCGCGAGTTGATCAAGTCGAAAGAGGATAAAAATTTCATCGCCCTGGAGCGTTTCATCGACATCACACTGCGCATTCAGGCGAAACCCAAACTGCTGGTCACTTATTTTCGGGAGGCCTATATCGACCCCAATAACGATGGGGTTCGCCTGACCTTGGACCGCGTCATCCGCATGTCGCCCCGGCACTCAATTGATTTCAGCCTGCACGGGGATAAGTTCGTGCAACCTTTTGGTGAAAAGGTAATTCTGGAACTGAAGTTCAACAACCGTTTCCCCGATTGGTTTGGTGATCTGACCCGAATCTTCAATCTGACCCGTGACGGTGCCGCCAAGTACTGCGAGGGCGTTTCCTCGCTCTACAAACCGCAACTGGGCAATTGGCGTGAGGGTGGCGGCGAGTAATCCCCCCCCCGAACCGTCCACCGCCGATCATCGGCCGATGATCGCCAGAATAATGTTGAAATGCCTAGTCGCCCCCAGGCTCATCAAGGGTTGATCACGGGACCGCTTACGGTTTGGCGTCGCCCACTTCCAGACAGGCGAGGTGGTTGAAGTCGCGCACAACCAGCTTGGTTCCCGCCAGTGCCATCGGCCCCCAGGCCTCATGGCCGTGCAGCACCTGCGCTTGCGCCAGCAAGTTGAACTTTTCCGGTGTGGCTTCCACCAAGCTCAACAGACCGTTCTCACTCAGGACATAGAACAGATCGTTGGCAAGCAGGAACGGCCCTAGGCCAAAAGTCACTTTCTGACCGCTCGCCCAGACCACCTTGCCGGCCTGGTTCAGGCAGACAAACTGCCCATCCGGTCGCACTCCAAACAAGTGCTCGCGATGCAGGATGGGAGTGTGCTGGGTGGCCCCAAAGACTTCCGG
>CAIYYI010000646.1 GCA_903930345.1 uncultured Verrucomicrobiota bacterium | reverse complement strand
TGCATACCGCCGCATGCATGACATGCTTATGTGATTTTCTCCCGCTTGAGGCGAGCGAATTGAGCCCGCCCCGGCGGGGTCGAGTCGGGCCTTTCTTTCGCTGCCCGTAAGTCATTGAGGGCGAGGGGCGCTTCTTTGGACTAAACAAAATCGGTCATTTCGGTTCGGGTGTGATGGGATGAACCCTACTCCGGCGACTTCTGCCTGTATTGCCTGTGCCAGCGCCCCCGTGGCCGCGCCCACAAGCGCCGATAACGCTGTAGTGGTCACGGTGGCCACCACCGAGCAGGTCGGCTGGTTCGACCAGCAACTACGCGACCACCACTACGTGGGGGCAGGCCGTGCGGTGGGCGACTACCTGCGCCAGATCGTCATGGTGCGTGGCCGGCCGGCCGCGCTGCTGGTCTGGGGACCGGCCTGTTACGCGCTCAAGGATCGCGACCGCTGGATCGGCTGGAGCGCCACCGTGCGGGTGGAGCGGCTCAAGCTGGTGGTGCAAAATCGCCGTTTCCTTGTGCTGGCCGACAAGGGCACTGCGCCCAACCTGGCCTCGCAGACGATGGGCGCCGCCTTGAGGGCCCTGCCGGGGCACTGGCACGAGCACTTCGGCTACCGGCCGCTGCTGGCGGAGAGCTTCACCGACCCCGATGCGCACCCAGGAACATGCTGCAAGTCGAGCAACTGGGAGCCGGTCGGCTTCTCGGCGGGCTTTAGCCGGCATCGGGCCGATTTCTACGTGCCCAACGACAGCCCCAAACGCCTGTGGCTGTTCGCCCTCGCGCCCAAAGCCCGTGCACACCTGTGCGCGGCGCTGCCACCGCCGGATTGCCGCCGCGGTATCCTGTCCTCACCCACCGGCGCCATGCCCCTCACTCAGCCCCAGATGCTCTCGCTGCTGGAGGTGTTCCGGCTCGCCCCCGATCCCCGCGCCAAGAGCGTGCAGTTTCGCATCGGGGCGGTGCTGGCCATCGTGGCCATGGCGCTCTTGGCCGGCCGGCGCGAGTTCGCCCAGTTCGCCCGCTTCGCCCAACGCCTCTCCCAAAAGCAACGTCACCTGCTGGGGCTGCCTCGCAAGCGCGGCTGCAAGGCCTTCTGGCAGGCGCCCAGCTATTCGGTTTTCTACGACGTGGTGGGCCGGCTCGACTCCGAGGCCTTCGCCACGCTGCTATGCGACTGGCTGCAGGCTCGCGCCGGGGAGCTACCCTGCGCCCTGGCCTTGGACGGCAAGATGATCCGCGACCATCTCGGCCTGCTCTCCCTGGCCCAGCACGAGGACGGAGCGCCCCAAGCCCTCGCTCTCTATGATCAGAAAGAGGGGACAAAACGCTGCGAGCAAACCGCCGCCGCCGCCCTGCTGGCCGCCGTGCCGGCATTGGACAACAAGATCGTCACCGCCGATGCCCTACACTGCCAGCGGCCCACCGCCCGCACCATCGTCGAGAAGGGCGGAGATTACTGCCTGCAGATCAAAGCCAACCAACCCACGTTGCTCGCCCAGGCCCGCGCCCTCGACGCCACGCCCGGCACCCCTTTTTTGTCCAGACCAACAAAGGTCACGGTCGCCTCGAACGACGCGCCCTGCACGCCTTCGCCCTCGAGGCCCTCACGCTAGACTTCCCCTTCGCCCGCAGCCTGGTCGTCGTGCGTAGCGAAGTCACTGTCACCAAGACCGGTAAGCACACCACCGAGACCCGCTTCTACCTCTCCAGCCTCCTGCCCGAGGAGCGCAGCGCCGCGCACTGGCACGGGCTCATCCGCGGCCATTGGGCCGGCGTGGAGATCCGCAATCATTGGCGACGCGATGCGCTGTGGGGCGAGGACGACTCGCGTACCCGCAAACCCACTGCTTTGGCCAACCTCGCCCTGATCCGTAGCGCCCTGCTAGCACGGCTGGGCGAACAGCACCCCGGTGCCAGCCTGCCGCCCCTGATGGAAACCTTCGCGAATGACCCCGGCGCTGCCTTTGCCCTCATCAACCACTTATGAGCCCGCAGCAAAAGGCCGTGGGCGGGGCGCCCCGCACTTGGTATTGATGGCGTAACAACACCGCTTCGATCTGGGCGGCGCTGACGTGTTTGAACATCCGGCTAAAGGTGGGCTGGCTGGGCGCGGGGTAGACGCCGGGCTGGGTGCGGCGCACGCCCAGGGCGGCGCGTTGCTTGGGCCAGAGGCGCCGGGCGAAGGCGGCGAGGTCGGCTTGGCCGCGGGGCGCGCTGGCCAGGAAGGCGCAGGCGGT
>CAIYYI010000645.1 GCA_903930345.1 uncultured Verrucomicrobiota bacterium | reverse complement strand
GCAGCATAGCCACCCCACTGGTCTGACACAAGGCCCCAGTACGGCTGTCGGCGAGAGCCCCTGCTCCCTTTGTTCTCTGAATTCAAAACGAAACCCATTTCACCAAACACAATGCGGGTTTGAGCAATAATGCGCGAATCCGTTGTCCGCTTTTTTTGCTTTCGCTTTTTTTGCTTTCTAATCGGCTGGAAAACGGTACCTTTAAGCTTAATGAAGCGATCCATATCGAATCTTGGTTTGCGGGCATTTTTCTCCACCCTGGCGGCCATTTTGGGCCTGGGCCTCTCCGTACAGGCCCAGCCTGGCGGTCCGGGGGGCGGCCCGGGAGCGGGCATGGACACGGCCGTGGCCAACCTGTTCGGCGATTTCAAGGCGTTTTCCGCCAAGTCCGAAATCCAGATGGACAGTGGTCGCAGCAAGCTGAGCATGACGGTAAACTTCACTTTCCTGGATGGCCAGATGCGCACCGAGCTGGACATGGCCAACCTGAAGGCGGCTGAAATTCCCGCCGACGCCCAAGCCATGATGAAGCAGATGGGCATGGACAAAACCATCAGCCTGGTCAACGCCGAAAAGAAAACCATGGCCATCATCTATCCGGGCCTCAAATCCTATGCCGAAATGCCCCTGCCACAAGATCAGGCCAAGAACATCGAAAGTAAGGAGAAAATCCAGAAAAAAGAACTGGGCAAGGAGACCATTGAGGGGCACCCCTGCGTGAAAAACCAGGTGATCATGCCGGAGGAGAAAAAAAACGGCCAGGAAATCCTGATTTGGAATGCCACCGATCTCAGGGATTTTCCTGTGCAAATCCAGATTCTCAAGGCCAACAAGGAAAAAATCACGGTGAACTACCGGGAGATCAAGTTTGATAAACCGAGTGCCGCCCTGTTCACCCTGCCGGAAGGTTTCACCAAGTACGATTCGCTGCAATCCCTGATGCAGGGGGCCATGATGAAAATGATGGGCAATGGCGGCCTTGGCAAATAAGGGTTGCAAGGTCCGCCGGACCCGAAAAAAACAGCGGACACCTTGCGGTGCCCGCTGAACCCAAACAACCAATGTATCCTCCTTTTCCTCTATCACAAGCAGGCTTGATAGCCGGTTGCGTAGGCCGGCCAACGGTTGCTCATGGATTTTGCAGGCTTTCCATAAGCAACTGATGTTTTTGACGGCGACCATTCCCTAAACATTCAATTATTTAATCATTGTCCCACAAACTCTCCCGTATGCCGGTCAAAGCCCGAAAAACACGGTTTCAAGGACCTGCCTCCGACGATTATATTTGTGGTTATAGTTTAATCATCAACTGCTTACATATTTATGCGTATTGCCAATCTCAATCCTGACTCCGATATCGGAGCCAGCGCCTGGTTCCTCGAATTGGACGGGCATCGTTTGCTCATGGATACCGGCACCCACCCGAAAATCGAGGGCCGGGGAGGTCTCCCCCGATACGATATCATTAAAGATGAGCCGCTTGATGCCATCGCCATCTCCCATTGCCATCACGATCACGTCGGTTCCCTGCCCATCGCCCGGCGATATTTTCCGGAAGCAAGGATGTTTCTGACCGACTTGAGCTATTTCCTGGTGGAACGGGTGCTGCACAATTCCGTCAATGTCATGACAAAGCAGCGTGATGAGCTGGGCATTCGGGATTATCCGCTGTTCACCCATGACGAGGTGGACGAACTGGCCCCCAGTCTGGAAGGGTGCAAATACCGGCGCCCGTTCGACTGGACCCGCCCCAGTGGCAAACGTCTTCGGGAAAAACCGCCCACCGTCGAATTCTTTAACGCCGGCCACGCTCTCGGTGCGGCTGGGATGCTGGTGCGTGGGAGGAGCCAAACTGTCTTCTATACGGGTGATGTCTGTTTTCACGACCAAACGATACTCAAAGCCGCTGATTTTTCGGGCGTGAAGGCGGATGTGCTCATCATGGAGACCACGCGCGGCAACCGGTCCGCCCCGCCCGGTTACACCCGAGCGGCGGAAATGAACCGGCTCACCTTTGCCTTGGAGGAGGCCATGCAACGCAAGGCCTGTATTCTGATCCCCTCCTTTGCCTTGGGGCGCACCCAGGAGATCCTCGCCTGGCTGGCCCTGCTCACCCAGGAGGGCCGGATCAAGCGCCAGCCCATCTACATCGGCGGCCTGGGCCGTGTCTTCACCGAAATCTACGATTTGGAAAGCAACCGTACCCACAGGAACCACCCGGACCTGCAATTGCACGAGGCGCTGGATGTGAAAGTGCTGGAGCGCGGCCAACTGGGCCGCATGAAGCTGACGGGTGCCAGCCGCATCTTCGTCCTCACTGCCGGCATGATGAGCGAGAACACCGGGGCGCATGACCTGGCCATCCGAATGGCAGGCGACAAGCGAAATGCCATCTTCTTTGTGGGGTATGCCGATCCCGACAGTCCCGCCGGACACCTCAAGAAGGCCAAGCCGGACGAAACCTTTGTCTTCAGCCCGTCGGCGGGGGAACTGACCCTGCGGTGCGACGTGCGGGATTTTGATCTTACCGCGCACGCGGAACGGGAGCACCTGCTGGATTTCGTGGGGCAAGTGGAGCCCAAGGTGGTGGTGCTGGGCCATGGGGATGCCCCCGCCCGGGCTTGGTTTGCCGAGCAGATCAAGGCGCTTCACCCCCATGTCAGGGTGCACCAACCCGGCCCGGGTGAGATGCTCAAGTTTTGACTCCGTCGCGCATGGAATCCCCCGGGGCAAAGCGCATCGCGTTCCTGCTCGGCCCGGCCGGCAGCGGCAAGACCAGCCGCTGCCTCCAGGAGATTCGCACCGCCCTGGCAGCCAGCCCGGAGGGGCCGCCGCTGCTCTATCTGGCGCCCAAGCAGGCCACCTACCAACTGGAGCGCCAGCTCCTCGAACCAGGAACTCCGGCAGGCTACACCCGCCTGCATATCCTTTCCTTCGAGCGTCTGGCCACCCTGCTGCTAGACGAACTGCCCCTGCCGCAGCTCGGCGCGTTCATCAGCGAGGAGGGCCGGGTCATGGTGCTGCGCACGTTGCTGGCCCGCTGTGAGCACCGTCTGGATACCTTCCGCACCTCCGCCCGTCTGGGCGGTTTTGCGCAACAGGCCAGCCAGGTGCTGGCCGAGTTACAGCAGCAGAAAATCCCCCCGGCCCAGATGCGCCGACTGGCGGAAAGCCCCCAGCTACCCGCCCCCCTGCGCGCCAAGCTGAGGGATTTCGCCCTGCTGGCCGAGGAGTACGGCGAGTGGCTGAAAGATCATCCGGTGCTGGATGCCAGTCTGCTGGTCGAGCAGGCAGTCACCGCCATGAAGACCGCCTCCCGCGAGCACCCGGTTTTTCCGGTTGCCGGCCTCTGGCTGGATGGGTTTTCTGAGCTGACCCCGCAGGAGATTGATTTGCTGCTGACCATCCTGCCCGGCTGCGAACACGCAACCCTGGCATTTTGCCTGGATCAATTGCCGCGCACCGATCTCTCCTGGCTGTCCACCTGGTCGGGACTGGCGCAGACCTTTCGCCGCTGCCACCAGGCGGTATCCGCCCTCGCTCCGGACCGGGTGTACGTGGAGGTGCTGGCCCGGGGCGGCCACGCGCGATTTGCGACCGCCCCTGCCCTGCGCCATCTGGAAGCTTATTGGGCACAGCCCCTGTCAGCCGTCACCCCATCCCCGGCTCCCGGCCCCGAATTGCGCCTCGCCGCCTGCACCACAGTGGAGGAGGAGGTCCGTTTCGCGGCCCGCGAGGTGATCAAATTCGTCCAGGCAGGCGGCCGGTATCGGGAAACCGCCATTCTCGTGCGCGATCTCAAGCCGTACCACAACCCCCTGCGCCAGATTCTGACCCATTACGGGGTGCCGTTCTTTTTGGACCGCCGGGAAAGCATCGCCCACCATCCGCTCGTGGAGCTGACCCGTTACAGTTTCCGTCTCGCCGCCCATCGCTGGCGGCATGATGATTGGTTCGGCGCGCTCAAAACCGGGCTCTGTCCACTCAATGACCTCCTGGTGGATCAGTTGGAAAACCGCGCCCTGCGCTACGGCTGGGAGGGCGATACGTGGCTGCACCCACTGCCTGCCGAAGGCAAGCCGGATGTGCCCGCCTGGATGGTCCGGACGGCGGAATTGATCGCGCGGCCCTTCCGTCAATTCATCGAGGCGTGGCGGGCGGAAGCCGGGAGCGCCGCTGTCGGTCCCACGGGCAACCAGACCGCCCGTTGCGTGGCCCGGTTGTGGCAGAGCCTGCGCGTGGAGGCCCGCCTGCGGCATTGGAGCCAACCCGGGGACGCCCCGGGCGCGGCCGAATTGGTGCATACCTCCGTCTGGACCCGGCTGCAGGAATGGCAGGCCAACATCGAAATGGCCTTTGGCGAAACGGCCCTGCCGGTGGAGGACTGGCTCCCGGTGCTGGAGGCCGGGCTGGCGGGGCTCACCGTCGGCGTCATCCCCCCTTCCCTCGACCAGGTGTTGCTCGGCAGCATTGACCGCTCCCGCAACCCGGATTTGCGGCTTGCGCTCATTCTCGGCCTCAATGAGGGGGTCTTTCCGGCTCCGCCACCCACCCCGCTGCTGATCACCGCCACGGAGCGCCTGGAGCTGGAAAAGGAGCAGGTCTTCCTGGACCGCAATCCCCGCCGCTGGATCGGAGCGGAACGTTATCTGGGCTACATCGCCTTCACCCGTTCCCGCGAACGGGTCATCGGCACCTTTGCCCGCACCGGCAGCAAGGGACAGGAGCTGAACAGCTCCCCCTTCGTGGCGCACCTCCAGAAGCTTTTGCCCGGTCTGGCGGTGGAAGTCATTGCGCCACCCCAAACCTGGGCGGACGTGGTCCACCCGTGCGAACTGGGTCCCCTGCTCGCACGCCCGGGCGCGACCGAGCTGCGTCGGCAATTCCTGGCCCGGGAAGATTTCGCCCCGCTGGCGCACTGGCGGGAGAGCGTCCATTTCCAGCCTGCGGACCGGCTCGATCCCGGACTAGCACAACAACTGTTCACCGACACCCTGCACACCAGTGTCAGCCACCTGGAGCAGTTTGCCGCCTGCCCGTTCAAGTTTTTCGTACAGGTCGCACTGCGGGCCCAGGAGCGATTACACTTTGAAATTGATAGCCGCCATCTGGGCAACCTGCACCACAACACGCTGGAGGCGTTTCACCGGGCGGTCAGAAGCCAGGGCCGGCAATGGCGCGATCTCACCCCCGGCGAGGCCGATCTGCTCCTCACGGAAATCAATCGTGACCTAGCCGCCCAATACGAGCATGGCCTGTTTGCCACCGGGCCGGAAAACCGCTTCCTGGCCCTCTCCGCGCTGCGGATGGTCCAGGAATATCTGCGCGTGGTCATCGGCTGGATGCCGGATTACGGGCTGGACTCGGAGGCGGTGGAGCTGGCCTTCGGCACACGCACCCCGCAGTTGCCCCCGTGGCTCATCCCCCTGGCGGACGGGCGCGCCGTGGAACTGAACGGCCGGGTGGACCGCATTGATTTGCGCCGTGATCCGGAAACGAACCAGGCCTGGTTTGTGGTCATTGATTACAAATCCTCCGCCAAAAAGCTGGACCCTGTGCAGATGGCGCACGGCCTGCAACTGCAATTGCCAGCCTACCTCAGCATGCTCAGCCTGATGCCCGAGGCCAGCCAGCATTTCGGCGTGGGGCGGCTCAAGCCGGCCGGGGTGTTTTACGCCAACCTGCGCGGGGCACCCCCCGCCTGTGGCAACCGCGAGGAGGCCCGCGTCAGCGCGCCCACGCACTGGCAATCCACCTTCCAGCACTCCGGCCGTTTTGACCTCCAGGCCCTGCCGTTGCTGGATGGCCGGGGAGACCCGTCGGCTCCCGGACAGTTTGTGTTCCGGCTCAAAAAGGATGGCACCCCGTACAGCAATTGCCAGGAGGCCATGACCACCGGCGATTTCGCCCGGATGGTGGCTGACGTTCCCGTCCGGTTGCAACAACTGGCTGGGCGCATTCTGTCCGGGGAAACCGCCCTGGCCCCGTTCCAGCACCAGCATAAAACCGCCTGCGAACAGTGCGACTATCAGGCCATCTGCCGCGTGGACCGGTGGACCCAGGAATTCCGCCAACTGTCAGCCCCCGCACCCTGACCAATTGACCCCATGCCCCTGACCCACGCCCAACAGCAGGCCCTGGCCACGCAAGGAAATGTGTTGCTCATGGCCGGCGCCGGCACCGGCAAGACCCACACACTCGTGGAGTTCTGCCTCACGCGGTTGCTGGATCCCGTGGCGGGCATTGGTGCTGACCAGCTCTTCATGGTCACGTTCACCGAGAATGCGGCTGCCGAGATGCGCCGCCGCATCCGCCAGCGACTCGAAAGCGAACTGGCCCGGCAGCCCGAGAACGTCCGGCTGGAGGAACAGGTTGCCCTGCTGGAAAATGCCCACATCAGCACCCTGCACGCCTTCTGCGCGAAACTGGTCCGGGAGCATTTCAGCGACTTGCACCTGGATCCCCAGCTCACCGTGCTGGAGGAAGGCCAGGCCCGGCTGCTGGCCGAACAGGTGCTGGACCAGATCATGCAGCGCCATTATGCGGCGGATGACGCCGCCGACCGGGCCGTGCGGAACCTTGTGGAGGAGCGCACGCGCGGCGGCGACCAGGCCATCCGCGACCTGATCCTGCAAATCCACCGCTATAGCCAGACCCTGCCCAACCCCGCCGGCTACCTGGCCGCCCAGCGAAAACATTTTGAGACGGCGGAACCCACCGCCTGGCGGGAGCAATGGGCAACCGGGTTGCGGGATGAGGCCCCCCGGTGGCTGGACCTGCTGGAGGATCAGCCCCCGGACGCGATTGTCCCGGCCCAATGCGCCGCCGCCCTGCGCGATTACCTGGCGGATCCGGCCCCGGATGCCTGGGTGCGCCTGACCGAATGTATCCGCCTCGCCGATGGGCAAGGCTGGCCAAAAGGGAAAAAGACCCTGTTTCGGGGACCGGTACGTCATTTTTTTGACGCCTTTAGCTTCATCGCCACGCTGCTTCCCACGGGGGTGGAGGATCCGCTGGCCAAGGATTGGCAACTGGCCCGCCCCCAACTGCTCGTGCTGGTCGCCCTGGCGGAGGAGTTCGCCCGCGCTTTCGCGGCGGAGAAACGCCAGCAGGCCGCCCTTGATTTCCCCGACCTGGAACAATTTGCCTTGCGCCTGCTGGTGGATGCGCAGGGTGCCCCCACCCACCTCGCCCGCCTCTGGCAAAACCGGCTTCGCCTGGTCGTGGTGGACGAGTACCAGGACATCAACGCCGCACAGGACGCCATCATCACCAGCCTCGCACGCGTTGAGGGGGAGGCGAACCGCTTCCTGGTGGGCGACGTGAAGCAAAGCATCTACCGCTTCCGCATGGCCAACCCGCGCATCTTTCAGGCCTATGCGCACAATTGGCGCACCCAACCGGCCTTGGGCACCGTCATTCCCCTGGCCGACAATTTCCGCAGCCATGAGGGCATTCTCCGGCTGGCCAACGCCTGTTTCCGCCGCTGGATGCGGGCCGACACCGGGGAGATCCTTTACGACACCGAGGCCGAGTTGCACTTTGGCGCGGCCGCCGACCGTCCCCATCACCAACAGAACGAAGCCGACCCCGGCCAACTGCGCGCGGAACTCCTGCTGGCGGATCTGCGCAACAGCACCGAGGAGGAGTCGGAAACCGACGAGGAACCGGATGATACAGACCGCGCCGAGGCCGAGGCCCGCCTCATCGCCCATCGCCTCCGGGAGCTGCGCGGCAGCGGATTTCCGGTGTTTGACAAGGCCGCCGGCACCCTGCGCCCGGTGGGCTGGCAGGATATGGTGATCCTGCTGCGGGCCCCGCGCAGCCGGGTCGAAACGCTGGCCAAAACGTTTGCCGCGCTCGGCATCCCCTTGGTGGCATCCCGGGCCGGTTTTTTCGACAGCATTGAGGTGCTCGATTTGCTCAACCTCCTCCGCCTGCTGGACAACCCGCTCCAGGATCTGCCCCTCCTGGCCGTGCTGCGCTCGCCGCTGGCCCGGTTCACCATGGATGAGCTGGCCGAAATGCGGCTGCTGGATGGCAAGGCTCCGTTCTGGGAGCTGCTCCAGCGCCGGACAGCCTCAGTGGCCACGGCTGAAGAACCTCTGCTGACCCGGAAAACCCGCGCCTTCCTGCACCGCTACCAAGGCTGGCGCACCCTTGCCCGGCGCTGCGCGCTCTCGCACTGCCTGGAGCGCATTTTGGATGACACCCACTACCCCGAATGGTGTACCGCCCAGCCGCGCGGCGAGCAACAACTCGCCAACGTGCAGCAACTGCTGCAATTGACCCGCCAGTTCGACCCGCTGGAGCGCCAGGGCCTCTATCGCTTTCTCGCCTATGCCGAGGCCCGCATCAACGGCGGCATCGCCGTGGAGCCCGCCGCCGCCAGCGCCGGGGATGCGGTTCGCCTGATGAGTTTCCACCAGAGCAAGGGGCTGGAGTTCCCGGTGGTGGTCATCGGCGGGCTGGATGGACGTTTCAACCTGAAGGACGGCAACGGGGACATTCTGCTCACCGAGGAACTGGGCCTCTGCCCCCGGGTGCGTCCGCCGGGCACCCGGCTAAGTTACCCCAGCCCGGCCCACTGGCTGGCCAGCCGGAGCCTGCGCCGCCAGACCCTGGCCGAGGAACTGCGGCTGCTGTATGTCGCCATGACCCGCGCCTGTGACCTGCTGATCATGACCGGCCGCATCACCGGCGAGCAGCATCCCCGGTGGGAACAGGAGCCCGGGCGGCCCCAGCAGCACCTCCTCACCGCCAACTCGTATCTGGATTGGCTAGCCCCTTGGATCGCCCAGACCGGTCAAACGCTCTGGTGGGAATCCCCGGCGGGACACAACGAGTTTCTGCGCTGGAGGATTGTTCCGGGAACGGTGCCGTCCGCCCTGCCCGCCACCGCAACCGAGACCGCCGGGGAGACCCCGGCCGAGCCGGATTGGCAGATCCTGCGCCAGCGCCTGGAATGGACCTATCCCCACCAGGCCGCCACGCGGGAAATCGCCAAATCCAGTGTGTCGGAACTGCGCTCCCGGGCATCGGATGGGGATGAAACCCTGGCCAGGTCGCTGGTGTTTCAGCCGCGCACGGAGGGGCGCGGCGATGGGCGTCTAAGCGCAGCGCAAAAAGGCACCGCGCACCATCTGGTGCTGCAATTGGTCAGCCCGGAGCAGGCCGCCAGCGCCCTGACGCTGCGAGGGGTGTTGGAACAAATGGTCCGGGACGGCCAATTGACCCCGGCGGAACAGGCGGCGATTGCCCTGGACAGCATCGTCCGGTTTTGGAATTCGCCCGAAGGCCTGCTGATCCGCCGCCAGGATCCGGCCTGCCGGCACACTGAGCTGCCCTTCACCGCCCGGTTTGAGCTGGCGGAACTCCACCATCTGGGGCTGCTGCCCACGGTGGCAGGAGCTGAGTTTGTGGTGGTCCAGGGGGCCATTGATCTGGCGGTGATCCTGCCCGGGGAAATCTGGGTGCTGGACTTCAAGACCGATGCCCTCAAGCCCGGCCAGGAGACGGAAAAGGCCCGGCAGTACGCCCCCCAGGTGCAGGCGTATGCGCTGGCGCTGCAAAAGGCCTGCCAACGCCCGGTGACCCGGGCGTGGCTCCATTTCCTGAAGTTGGGGCGGACGTGCGAGGTTACACCAGTTTCCAACCCGCCCGGTACTCCCGCCGGATGAACTGGTTGGCTTCCGGGATGTTGGTCACCTTCAGCGCCGCACTGTCCCATTCCAATCTCTGGCGGGTCAGTTCCTCGCGCAATTGCACGCGCAGGGCCACGTTGCCCAGCAGCACAGCCTCGGCCAGCGGCCCCGCCCAATCAAAGTTGGCTCCCGCCGGTTTGCCACCCTTGCAGGCATCCGCCCACTCCTGATAATGGCCCACGCTGCGCGGAATGGTTTTGGCCACCTCGCCCACTTCCGTCTTCCGGGCCTCCGGGAAAAGCCGGTTGCCCAGAAGGAATCCGTTGTCCCCGATGATCAGCCGCCCATTGGATCCCATCTCCTGCCCCACCGGCAGATTTTCCGGCCGGGCCGGGCGCAGGCCGCCGTCATACCACACCAGCTTTACGGGTGGCTGCTCGCCACGGGCCGGAAACGCATAGGTCACCATCGAGGCCACCGGGTAGGTCTCCTTGTTGACCCGCGAAGAGCTGGCCTGCACGCTGGTCGGCTGGCCCAGCTTCAGCGCCCGAAACACCGCGTCCATCGCGTGGCAGCCGATGTCACCGAGGGCACCGGTGCCAAAATCCCACCAGCCCCGCCACTTGAACGGCAGGTAGGCCGGATGGTAGGGGCGTTCCGGGGCGGGTCCGAGCCACAAATCCCAGTCCAGGGTGGCGGGCACCGGCGGTGTCTCCGTGGGCCGGGCCACCCCTTGGGGCCAGTATTCATTGAAGAGACCGTTGGCGGGGCGGTCGGTCCAGACGTGGGCCTCGCGCACCTTGCCGATGGCCCCCGACCAGATGTACTCACACAGGCGGCGCGTCTCCTCGGAGGCCTGGCCCTGGTTGCCCATCTGGGTGGCCACCTTGGCCTTCCGCGCGGCCTCGGCGAGCTGCCGCGCCTCCCACACCGAGTGGGTCAGCGGCTTTTCGCAATAGACATGTTTGCCCGCCTTGATGGCCGCCATCGAGACAAAGGCATGCCAGTGGTCCGGGGTGGCCACCACCACGCCGTCAATGTCCTTCTGCTCCTCCAGCATCACCCGGTAATCCTTGTGCTGCTTCGCCTTGGGATATTGCTTGAAGGCCCCCGCCGCGTGCGCCCAATCAACGTCGCACAGGGCCACAATATTGTCATCCTTGAACTGGTTGATGTCGCTGCGTCCCTGGCCACCGATGCCCACCCCGGCGATGTTCAGCCGGGAATTGGCGGAGGTGGCCCCATTCAGGCCCAGCACCGACCCGGGCAGCACCTGGAACGCGGCCCCGGTCACGGCCAGACCCCGCAGAAATTGTCGCCGGTTCACCCCTGTTTGTTTGCTGTTTTGCGCCATAAAATGCCTGTTCAATCAATTGTCAAATGGTTGCCATGGACTGGTTGTCAGGGTTGGACGCCGCCGCCGCCCGTTTTATTGAAATTAATTCCGGGTTCCGCCCCCTCACTCCTCTCCGGTATAGGTGAAGATGGCGGCAGCCAAGGTGTCACGATTCGCTTTCACCCGGACCCAGTGCGCCGAGTACCGGCGGGAAAGACATGGATTGCCTTCTGCCCCAAAGGCACTCACAGATACTACAGGTCGGCCCACGATCCAGTGCTCCAAAGCATCCAGACCTGGAGTCGCCCTGGTTAAAGGATCGAATCCGATCACACCTTGACCAGCACCACCAGGCAGCGACCGGCAAAACAGCGGGGCCAGCGCGAAAGCCAGCCATCCAGCTTCTCCAGCCAGGGCAGAACGCAACCGGGATAAGCGGACGGCTTGCTGTACCCCCCGGAAAGCAGATAGCTGAAACAGGCGAACGCCTCCGCCTTTTCCAACCGCCAACCCGCCTGCCAGGCTGGATCGGCGCGCCGACCAAAAAAACATTGGGTGGCGTTGCCCTGGGCCGCGTAGTAGCGGCGTGGACGCGGCCAGATTTCGGCCCTCGAGATCGGCTGGCGCAAAGCCACCGGCTCGTGGTGGAGCAGGCCATAGACAGGATGGCTGATCCAACTGATATAGGGCTCAAACAAAACCAATCGCCCACCCCTAGGCAACACGCGGAGCGCCTCCCGGAGAAAGGCCCGGGGCACCTCCAGGTGATGGAACACGTCAAACAACACCAGATGGGAAACCGTATCATCCGCAAACGGCAGATCGTACCCATCGCAGACCAAGTCAAGCCAGGGATTGGGAAACAGATCCGTGCAGATGGCCGAGGGCACATGCTGTTTCAAATTGCCGATGCCAGAGCCAATCTCCACCACCAACCCCGGCACACGCGGGGCCAAGGCAGCCACGATGCGTTGATAAAAGCCCGCGTACAATTGCCGTAAAAGTGGTTTGGATTGCCAGCAAACCAGGTTCGCTCGGATCTCGGTCTGATGCTGGTCCAGCGGCAGGGGCATGGCGGATCAGATGAATTTCATCCGCCGGGCGGCAAAGATGACCATGCGCAGCAGCAGCCAGCCATGGCTCCAGCGGTGAATGTTGGTGTCGCCATAGGTGCGGGCCCGGTAACGGATCGGCAGGTCCACAATGCGCAAATTCAGCTTGGCCGCCCCGAACATCAGATCAAAATCGCCAAACGGATCAAAATCACCAAAGTAGGCCCGGTTGGCGGCGATCAATTCGTAGTCCCGGCGAAAGAGCACCTTGGTCCCGCACAGCGTGTCCTTGAGGGTTTGCCCCAGCAGGTAGCTGAAGGCGATGCCGAAGAATTTGTTGGCCAGCATGTTGAGAAAGCGCATGGCCTCATTTTCCATGGGGTAAACCAGGCGCACTCCATTCACAAATTCCGCCTGTCCACTGCGGGCGGCCTCATAAAACTTGGGCAACTCCTCCGGCGGCATGGTGAGATCGGCATCCAGAATGAACAGGATATCACCGGAGGCGGCGGCAAAGGCCTCGCGCACTGCCCCGCCCTTGCCGGCGGATTGCTGCTTGATCATCCGGATGTGGCGCTGGGGATATTGGGCTGCCACCCGTTGAATCTCCGCCCAGGTATTGTCCTTCGAATGCCCCTCCACGAAAATGATCTCGGTGCCCAACCCCAATTCTGGGGTGCGCTGCACCGCCGCCTCAATGTTACCCGCCTCGTTGCGGGCCGGAATGACCACGGAGCACCGGTAATGAACGTCTGGCGATACGGCGGGACGCAAACGCGCCACCTGGAAAATCGTCAGGCAGAAGTCCCTCACCAGCGGGGCGAGCCAGCGATTGCAAAGCCCCTCCAGCAACGGCGTGCCCAAGGGCCAGAGAATCCGCGAATCCTGTTTGATCCGCTCCCAGCCGGAAAGTTGTAACAGATTGGCCATATCCTCTGCGGAAAGCCAGTTTTGAGACCGGGTGGGCGCTTTGGCCCCCCAATTCTCCGCAAGTGCCAGGACCGGACGCCACAGGTTGTTGAAAAAATTCACTACCAGGCGGGTGCGGGGATGGGCCACCCCTCTCAATTGCTCCAGCACCCGCTGCACATCCGGCAGGTCATTGACCAGGTCGGAAAGAACGATGTAATCGAAAGGTTCGGCGCTGGTGAAGGCCCCAGCCTCCGCCACGTGGAATCGCAGGCCGGGATGCCGCTGCCGGGCCATTTCAATCATAGCTGGGCTGAAATCGATGCCGACACCCACGTCGGGTTGCAAGGCTTGCAGGAGGTCGCCGCAACCGCAGCCAACCTCCAACACCCGCGCGCCCGGGGGAATCAGAAACCGGCAGTAATGTTCGAGCAAACGGTGGTAGAAGCGCTTTGACTCCTGCACCCGATGGGGGGCCCGCTGATCAAAAAAATCACGTCGATCTTCCATGGTGAACTTTAGGGGAGTCTAACCGGTGGACTGTTGGTGAGCAAGGGCCATTGCGGTGCATCCACGCGGGCCTGGTACAGCCATTTCTCAGCCTGCTTCACCAATTGGGGCTGAGTTGCCGCCAGGTTGTTGGTCTCCCGGAGATCCGTTTTCAGACCGTACAACTCCACTGGACTGCCCGCGCCGCTCCGCAGTACCTTCCAATCACCGAACCGGAGCGCCTGCCGAACGCCATTCTCATGCAGCTCCCAGTACAGATAGTCATGCTGGTTGGTTTGGGGTTTGCCCAGCAAGGTTGGCAGGAAGGAAATGCCGTCCAGCCCCACTGTCCGATTGGTGGTCACCGCTTCGGTCACCGTGGGGAAAACATCCCAATGCGCCACCAGTTGATCAGAGACGATCCCTGGCTGGATGCGCCCCGGCCAATGGGCGATCAGGGGCACGCGCAATCCGCCCTCGGTGAGATCGCGTTTGCCCCCGCGCCACGGGCCGGCGCTCTTGAAGAACGCGGGGTCCACCCCGCCCTCGCTGTCCGGTCCGTTATCGCTGGTGAACAGTACCAATGTCTGCCGCTCAATCTTCAATTCCCGCAGACGGTTCATGAGCGCGCCCACATAGCGGTCCAGCAGAGTGATCATGGCCGCCCTGTTTTTGGCGGGAGCAGGCCAGTTCTCCCGGGCATAAGGGGCGACGGAAGGCACGTCGTAGCCGTTGCCGGTGCGCGTGGCCAGCTCCAGGTTGGCCTGAGGCAGAGGGAGAGCCAAGAAAACGAAAAAGGGATACTGTGAGTTGATGCGGAAATAGTTGGTGGCAGCCCGTTCGAACCAATCACAGGCATAATCGCCTTTGGCCCCATTCTGGTTGCCCGGCACCATCCACTGCTGGTCCTGGCGCCAGATCAACGCCGGGTATGGCTGGAATGCCTCACGCAGTGAGAGGAAGCCAAACCACTCATCAAATCCCTGCCGAAACGGCTCGCCGGAGGTTTGGTGTAAGCCAAGGGCCCATTTGCCCAGCGCACAGGTGTTGTACCCATTGGCTTTCAGGAACTCCGCCAGGGTGTAATCCTCCGGGGCCAGTGGCAGATCCGCATTGCCCCGGATCCGGTTGTGGCCGGAGTGCGTGCCGGTGATCAAGGCGGCACGGGAGGGGGCGTTAAGGGCATTGCCAGCATAGGCCTGTGTGAACCTCATCCCACCCGCCGCCAACTGGTCAAGGTGCGGGGTTTGAATGCGGGTTTGGCCGTAGGAACCGAGATCGCCGTATCCCAGGTCATTGGCCAGAATCACAAGGACATTGGGTTTCCCAAAGGGGCCGGGTTCCTGAAAGGCGCGCAGTTTTTGGGCGAAAACAGGCGCGCTGAGCCACAGGCTCAGGCATGCACAGACCCACGCCGTTCGCGACGTCCACCATAACCAAACTCTCATGCGCCCCAGTTTAGGCGAGCCCCTGAAACTTGGCTATGGAATTAAAAGCGACGCCGACTTGAAATATGCTTTAAGAAGTGGATGATTGGCCGCCGCATGTGGTTATCGTTGATCAACAGTCGCTGTTGGCGTCAGACCGGCCCTTTCCTTTTGGCCGGTTTGCTCTGGCCTGGAATCCTGGCCGCCCAACTCGCGGTGGTGAACACCAGCAATATCACCCTCCGCATCATGGCGGGCAACCTCACGGGGAATTCGCAGACGTATGATGCCGCAGGCATTCGCCTGTTCCAAGGACTACAGCCGGATATCGTTGCCATCCAGGAATTCAAATATTTGAGCAACTCTGACGCGGACATCCGCGCTTTCGTCAACACCGCCTTTGGGACCATCTTTCAATATTTCCGCGAAACGGGCTATGCCATACCCAATGGCATCATCAGCCGATATCCGATGCGGCAGGCGGGAAGCTGGGATGATGTCGAAATACCGGACCGGGGTTTTGCCTGGGCTCAAATCGATGTGCCCGGCCCGGTGGATCTGTACGTGGTCAGTGTGCATCTCAAAGCCAGCAGCGACTCCTCCAGTCGCCGGGCGACGGAGGCCACCAACCTCAAAACGCTGATCCAGGCGAATTTCCCCGCCAATGCCTGGATCGTGGTCGCCGGAGATTGCAACACCGACTCCCGCTCGGAAGCGTGCCTGAGTACCTTCAAAACCTTCCTCAGCGACGCCAATATCCCAGACGACGGCACCGCCTCAGCAAATGAGAACACCAACAACGGGCGCAACAAACCGTATGATTACGTGCTGCCGAGCCATACCCTGGCCACCAATCTGGTGCCTGTGCTGATCGGTGCCCGTTCCTATGCTGATGGGTTGGTGTTTGATTCCCGGGTGTACTCCCCCCTGGGTGCGGTGAGCCCGATCCTATCCACGGATGTCAGCGCCCTGCAACACATGCCGGTGTTGAAGGATTTTCGCATCAGTTTTCCCGTGACCAACACGGTCACCCTGCCCCGCCCCACCGCCAAAACCGGCAGCGACCGGGTGCTCCGGTGGCAAAGCCCCAGCAACGTGAACTGGTCCGTGCAAGCCAGCACGGATCTGAAAACTTGGACCAATGCCGCCACCATTTCCGCCACCACCACCAACTGCAGCTACACCCTGACCAACCAAGGCCAGCCGGGACGTTTTTTCCGGGTGGTTTGGCCTTGATCCTCACCACTTTCCCGATTGAATCATGCGTCGGCACCAAGGCGCATGCTCACCCCTTGTGCAGGCGTCGATACTCACTGGGTGGCACGTCATTGACCGTGCGGAACAGGCGGGAAAAATAGAGCGGATCCTCGTATCCCAGCCGGGTGGCGATTTCCTTCACACTGAGGCCGGTGGTGTCCAGCATCTGACAAGCGCGGTGCATGCGCAGCCGGATCAGGTAATCAATGGGAGAGTAACCAGTCTGCTCCCTGAACAGGGTGCTGTAATGAGAGACTGAGAGATTGGCCATGGCCGCCAGGGCGGCCATGCGCAGGGACTGGTCCAGATGCCGTTTCATGTGAAGGATGCTCTGCGCCACCTTCTGGCCCGGATCGGGCTCATTGCGCCAGTTGCGCTGGCGATGCCAGATCATGGCCCCGACCAGATGCAGCAGGGTACGGGCGGCGTAGTGCAGTTGCCCCGGCGCATACCCCTGTTCCAGCACGCCCAGGGCCTCCTCAAAAAGGGTCAGCAATTGCGGATCCTCGCCGAGGTAAACCACCGGCTGCGCCGCGGTCACCCCCAGCTCGGCCAGCAGGCCCGGCACCAGGTGCCCGGCGGCGTGAAACCACAGGATTGTCCATGGCTGGTGCTCCGCCGCCCCGTAAGCGTGCGCCAGGCCGGGGGGGACCGCCAGCAGATCGCCGGGCCGGACCGGGTGCCGCACCCCGGCCAGCTCCGCCCAGCCGCCCCCTTTGACGCAGTGGATGAAGATGGCCTGGTCAACCCCTTCCGCGCGCTGCCGGTAATGCCCGGCCGCCTTGGGAAAGTAGCCGATGTCCGTGGGCAGCAAGCCGGCGAGCGCCATCTGCCCCCGGGCGCGGGCCAGCACTGCCCGCGGCAGCACCACGCTGCGCTGCCCGGGAAAACCCTCGCTTTTGAACGTGGCAGACACCGGGCCACGGTACCAGCGATCAGAGAATAATCCATATCTATCATCGCATCCTCCATTCCCAGGGGGCACCGGTTCCGCTAGGCTGAAACCATGGCAAAAACAACAGCGGCAACCCGACCCCGCGTGCGCCGGCCGGCCGGCCAACCGGGCCTGGTGCCCGTGCAGGTTCGCGTGGAGCAGGTGGTGATCCCCACCTACGAACCGGCGCCGCCCGACCGGAACCCGATGTTCCTGGAAAAGCGGGTTTACCAGGGGAGCAGCGGGAAAGTCTATCCCCTGCCCTTCACCGACCGGATCGCCGAGACCAAAACCGACCGGCGCTGGCAGGCCATCTGGCTGGAGAATGAATACCTGCGAGTGATGATCCTGCCCGAGATTGGCGGGCGCATCCACGTGGCCCAGGACAAGACCAACGGCTACGATTTCATCTATCGCCAGCAGGTCATCAAGCCGGCCCTGGTGGGGCTGGCCGGGCCGTGGATCTCCGGCGGCATCGAGTTCAACTGGCCGCAGCACCACCGGCCCGCGACGTTCATGCCGGTCGATTATGCCATTGAGGCCGGCCCCGACGGCAGCCAGACCGTGTGGCTGGGAGACCACGATCCGATGGCCCGGATGAAAGGGATGCACGGGGTTTGCCTGCGCCCCGGGCAGGCCGTGCTGGAGGTGAAAGTGCGCGCCTACAACCGGACCGCCCTGACCCAGACGTTCCTCTGGTGGGCCAACGTGGCCGCGCGGGTGCACGAGGGCTACCAGTCCTTTTTCCCGCCCGACGTAACCCATGTGGCCGACCACGCCAAGCGGGCGATGAGCGCCTACCCCCGCTGCCACGGGCATTACTACGGCATCGACTACGGGTCCCGCGCCCGCGACGGCGTGCCGCGCGCCGAGCGCCCGGCCACGCACGTCCCCCCGCACTGCGGCGGGCAGGCCCCCGTGGAATACGCCCCCGACGACCTCGGCTGGTACGCCAACATCCCCACCCCCTGCTCCTACATGGCGATGGGCTCCAGCCAGGATTTCTTCGGGGGCTACGACCACCTGAAAAAAGCCGGGCTGGTCCACATCGCCAACCACCACATCTCCCCCGGAAAAAAGCAGTGGACCTGGGGCAACCACGAATTTGGCTACGCCTGGGACCGCAATCTGACCGACGCCGATGGCCCGTACATCGAACTGATGGCCGGGGTGTACACCGATAACCATCCTGATTTCTCGTTTTTGCAGCCGGGCGAAACCAAAACCTGGAGCCAATACTGGTACCCGATCCAGAAGATCGGGCCGGCCACCCACGCCAACCGGGAAGCCGCCCTGCACCTCTCGGCCGATCAGCAAACCGTCCGGATCGGCGTGTCGGTCTCGCAGGTGTTCAAAAACGCCCGGATCATCCTGCTGCGGGGCCAATCCCAGCTCTGGCAGCAACGGCAGACGCTGGCCCCCGGGCAGGCCCTGGTGAAAACCTGCCCCCTGCCCCAGGGAGCCGCAGTGGCCGAGCTGCGCCTGCGGGTGGAGACGGCGGATGGCACCGAAATCATCGCCTATCAGCCAGTCCCCCGGCAGGACGCCCCGGTGCCCCAGCCCGCCACCGAACCCCCATCCCCCGCGAAGGTGGGCAGCGCGGATGAGCTCTACGTCACCGGCCTGCACCTGGAACAATACCGGCACGCCACCCGCTGCCCCACCCTCTACTGGCGGGAAGCCCTGCGGCGCGATCCGCAGGACGCCCGCTGCAACAACGCCCTGGGACGCTGGCATCTCCAGCGCGGGGAGTGGGCCCCGGCCGAGGCGCATTTCCGCACGGCCATCGCGCGCCTGACGCTGCGCAACCCGAACCCGGCGGATGGCGAACCGCACTACCACCTGGGCCTCTGCCTGCGGTTTCAGCTGGACCGCCTCGCCCGGGGAACCACCGCCGACCCGCGGTTCGAGGAGGCCTACGCCGCCTTCTACAAAGCCGCCTGGAATCAGGCCTGGCAAGGCGCCGCCTACCATGCGCTGGCGGAGCTGGATTGCCGCCGCTCGGATTGGGCCACCGCCCTTGACCACCTGAACCGCGCGCTGCGCTGGAACACCGACAACCTGCGCGCCCGCAACCTGAAAGCCATGGTTCTGGGCCGGCTGGGACAGGTGGAAACAGCCCGTGCCCTGGCCCGCGAAACCGCGCAGCTGGACCGGCTGGATCAGTGGTCCAGCTGGCAGCTGCAGGAGCCGCTGACAAACGATCTCCAAGTCTGGCTGGACCTGGCCTTTGACCTCGCCCGGGCAGGGTTTTATTCCGAGGCGGCGGAACTGCTGCAAGAAGCCCCTTCCACGGGCACTCCCGGGACCGCCCCGATCCTGGCCTACACGCTGGGCTGGCTACGGGAAAAGCAGGGAAAAAGCACCCTGGCCGCCCACCATTATTCCGCCGGCGCCCAGGCGTCACCCGATTACTGCTTCCCCTCCCGCCTGGAGGAAATCCTGGTCCTGGAGAGCGCCCTGCGAGCCAACTCCAGGGACGCCCGGGCGCACTACTACCTGGGCAACCTGCTCTATGATCGACGCCGGCACCCGGAAGCCATCCGGGCCTGGGAAAAGAGCGTGGCGGCCGATCCCGCCAACGCCATCGCCTGGCGCAACCTGGGCATCGGTTATTTCAACGTGCTACACAAGCCGCAGAAGGCCCGCCAGGCCTACGAGCGGGCCTTTGCCCTGAACCCGCAGGATGCCCGCCTGCTGTACGAACGGGACCAATTGTGGAAGCGGCTGGGAGTGGCACCCGCCCGCCGACTCCACGCCCTGGAGCAACACAGACACCTGGTGGCCGCGCGCGACGACCTGACCGTGGAGCTGTGCGCCCTGTACAACCGGACCGGACGCCACCCGCAAGCCCTGGCCCGGCTGGCCGGGCGCAAGTTCCAACCCTGGGAAGGGGGCGAGGGCCTCGCCCTGGGGCAGCACACCCACACCCACCTTGCGCTGGGCCGGCTGGCTTTGAAGGACAGGAAGCCGGTCGCCGCCCGGGACCACTTTGCCGCCGCCCTGGAGGCCCCCAAAAACCTGGGGGAAGCCCGGCATGTGCTCGGCAACCACAGCGACATCCACTACTGGCTGGGCGAGGCGTGCGCCGCCGCCGGCGATCCCGGGGCGGCGCGATGCCACTGGATGGCGGCCGCCCATTTCAAGGGCGACTTCCAGGAAATGAGCGTGCGCGCCTACTCGGAGATGACCTATTACGCCGCCCTGGCCTGGACCCGGCTGCGCCAGCCCCGGCGCGGGCAGCGACTGCTACAGGAACTGCAGGCTTATGCCCGGCAACTGCGGCGGAAGCAGGCGCAGATCGACTACTTCGCCACCTCGCTGCCCACCCTGCTGCTGTTCAATGAGGACTTGCAGCAGCGCCAGGCGATCACCGCCGACTTTCTGGAGGCCCAGGCCTGCCTGGGCTTGGGACGCAAGCAAAAGGGGCTGGGACTGCTGCGCCAAGTGCTCCAAAAGGACCCCAACCACGCAGCAGCGGCGGATCTGCTGACCCGGCAACAATGAGCGACGCGCCGGTAAAACATCATTGTCGCCCCTGAACCCTACCTGATAACCTACCCCCATGAACCTCACCCCGGTGCTCCGCTGGTCAAGCATCCTGGCCTGGCTGACCGCGTTACCGCTGGCCCTCAGCGCCGCGGAATCCATCCCCCTGCAAACCCTGGATCTAACGCTGGTGCAGCAGGGCTGGGGCCACGCGCAGACGAACCGCTCCATCAGGGAAAAGCCGCTCGCGATCGCGGGGAAAACCTATGCCGAGGGCGTGGGCACCCACGCCAAATCCACGCTCTGGATCCAGCTGGATGGCGGCACGGAACGCTTCCGCGCCCAGGTGGGCGTGGATGATGCCTGCGGCGGCGCGGGCTCGGTCGAGTTCAAGGTGCTGGGCGATGGGAAAACGCTGTGGCAGTCCGGAACCATGAAGCCGGGCCAGGCCGCCAAGGCAGTGGATCTGGACCTGCGCGGCGTCAAACTGCTCCTCCTGAGCGTGGGCGACGCCGGCGACGGGGTGTCCTACGACCATGCCAACTGGGCCGAGGCCCGCTTTGAGGTGTCCGGCCCCCGGCCCCGCGCGGTCACCAAGCCGCAGGAGAAGCCCTATCTCCTGACGCCCAAGCCAGGCCCGGCGCCGCGCCTCAATGGCCCTCTGGTTTACGGCTGCCGGCCCGGCCATCCGTTTCTCTACCGCATTCCCGCCACCGGCACCCGCCCGATGGAATTCTCCGCCCGAAACCTGCCGGACACGCTGAAGCTTGATCCCGCCACCGGCATCATCACCGGCATCGCCCCCGCACGCGGAGATTACCTGGTGAACCTGACCGCGAAAAATCCTGCGGGCCAGGCCAGCCGCAGCCTGACCATCAAGAGCGGCGACACCCTGTCCCTGACCCCTCCCATGGGATGGAACCACTGGTATGCCCACTACAACCGGGTGACGGATAAAATGATGCGGGAAGCGGCGGACACCCTCATCAACAGCGGCCTGGCCGACGTGGGGTACGAGTACGTCAACATCGATGACTGCTGGATGAACGCCCCCCCGCAAGCCAAGCGGGAACCCGATGCCCTCCGCGTGGGGCCCTTGCGCGATGACCAGGGAAACATGGTCCCCAACCGGCATTTTCCGGACATGAAGGCCCTGACCGCCTACATCCATGGCCGCGGACTCAAAGCGGGCCTCTACACCTCCCCCGGCCCGCTAACCTGCGGCGGCTTTGCCGGCAGCTACCAGCACGAGGCCCAGGATGCCCGACTATATGCCGAATGGGGCTTTGACTTCCTCAAGTACGACTGGTGCTCCTACGGCAAGATCGCCGGAGCCGATCCCAGCCTTGCCGCCCTGAAAAAACCTTACCAGCAAATGGGCGACCTGCTGAAGGAGCAGCCCCGGGACATGGTTTTCAACCTCTGCCAGTACGGGATGGGCGACGTCTGGAAGTGGGGGGAAAGCGTGGGCGGCCATTGCTGGCGGACGGCGGGCGACCTCGGTTTTGAATTGGACCGCATCTTTGAAGTGGCCCTGAAAAATTCCGAATACCGGGCCTACTCACGGCCGGGAGCCTGGAACGATCCGGATTACCTGCAAATCGGCTGGATTGGCAACGCGCGCAACGGCGGGCTGCCGCAGCCCTGCTCGCTCAGCCCCAATGAGCAGTACGCCTTCATGTCCCTCTGGTGCCTCATGGCCTCACCGCTCTTCTACAGCGGCGACCTGTCCAAGGTGGACGACTTCACCCTGAATGTCCTGGGGAACCCGGAGGTGATCGAGGTGGACCAGGATCCCCTCGGCCAGTCCGCCGCCGTCACCCGCCTGAACGAGCAGGTGTTCATCATGGTGAAAGATCTGGCCGATGGCACCAAGGCCGTGGGCCTCTTCAACCAGGGCGAATTTGATGAACCGGCCAGCCTGAACTGGGCGCTCGCCGGGGTCGGCGGCCCGCAGATGGTGCGCGACCTGTGGCGCCAGACCAACCTGGGCGTCCAGGCCGGGGAATTCAAAACCACCGTTCCGCCGCGCGGCGTCGTGATGGTGCGCCTGATGCCCGCCCGCCCAAGCAGCCCGACACAACCATGATTATCAATAACCAAACCGGCAGCCCGGAAGGGCCGTCAGATTACAACCGCACCTACGTCTGGGGCATCGCCTTCGTGGCCGCCATGGGCGGCCTGCTGTTCGGCTACGACTGGGTGGTAATCGGCGGGGCCAAACCATTTTTTCAGAGCTATTTCCAACTCAAGGACGCCAGCGCGGTCGGCTGGGCCAACAGCTGTGCGCTGCTGGGCTGCCTGGCGGGGGCGCTGGTGGCCGGAACCCTGAGCGATCGCTTCGGCCGCAAAAACCTGCTGGTCTTCGCCGCCTTCCTGTTTGCCGCCACCTCCCTGGGCAATGCCCTGGCCAACTCCTTCAGCCTGTTTGTGGGCTGGCGCATGCTGGGAGGGGTGGCCATTGGCCTGGCCTCCAATCTCTCCCCGCTGTACATCGCCGAAATCGCCCCCGCCGCCGTGCGGGGCAAACTGGTCTCCCTGAACCAGCTCACGATTGTGGTGGGCATCCTGCTGGCGCAGATCGTCAACTGGGCGCTGGTCCGCAACCTTCCGGCGGGGGCCACGGATGAATTCATTCGCACCTCCTGGTACGGCCAGCAGGGCTGGCGCTGGATGTTCGGATTGACGGCGGTTCCCTCCCTGCTGTTTTTCGCCAGCATGTTCTTCGTGCCGGAAAGCCCGCGCTGGCTGGCCGCCAAGGGCAAGGCCAGCCAGGCGGAGCAGATCCTGACCCGCATCGGCGGGGAGCGCTACGCCCGCACGGCGCTGCTCGAAGCCCGGGCAGGCCAGGCCGAAACTGGGGTCAGCACGAACTTTCGCACCCTGTTTGAACCGCGCATGCGCCGGGTGATCGCCCTGGGGGTAACCCTGGCCGTATTTCAGCAATGGTGCGGCATCAACGTCATCTTCAACTACGCGGAGGAGATTTTCCGGGCGGCCGGCTACGACATTAAAGACGTGTTGAAAAACATCGCGTGGACCGGTTCCGTGAACCTGGTGTTCACCTTTGTGGCCCTGGGGGTGGTGGATCGCGGCGGGCGGCGCCCCCTGATGCTGCTGGGCTCGGCCGGGCTGGCGGCCATCTACGTGCTCATGGGCGCGTGCTACGCCGCCGGGGTGCAAGGCTGGCCCATGCTGGTGCTGGTGCTGGCCGCCATCGGCTGCTACGCCATGTCGCTGGCCCCCGTGACCTGGGTGGTTATTTCCGAAATCTTCCCCACCCGCATCCGGGGGGCGGCCATGTCCGTGGCGGTCTCATCCCTGTGGATCGCCTGCTTTATCCTCACCTACACGTTCCCGCTGCTGAACGCCGCGCTCGGCCCGGCGGGCACATTCTGGATTTACGGAGCCATCTGCGTGGCGGGCTTTGTGTACATCCTGCGCAGCCTGCCGGAGACCAAGGGAAAAACCCTGGAGCAGCTCGAGAAGGATCTCGTCCAATAGCGTCCGCCATGGATAACCAATTTTCCAGCCAGACCCGCGACGGCTTTTCCGTGTGCCGGGTGGAAAACGAGGCGGCCAGCCTGGCCGTGGTGCCGGAGCTGGGCGCCCGGGTGATATCGCTGCGCAACGAGCGCACCGGGCGGGAATGGCTGTGGCATCCGGAGCCGGAGCTGAAACTGTTTACCAACCAGGCCGGGGACGATTTCGCCCGGAGCCCGCTGGCCGGCTGGGACGAATGCCTGCCCACCATCGCCCCCTGCCGCTGGCGGGATCGGCAGCTGCCCGACCATGGCGAGGTCTGGTTTCGCAGCTGGTCCCTGGACGAATCCGCCTGGGAAACAGGCCGCATTGCCGCCTCGGTGGATCTGGCGCCCACTCCGTTCCGCTTTACCCGCAGCCTGGAGCTGCGCCAGCAGCAGGTTTACGCGGAGTACACCCTCATCAACCGGGGTCTGGAAGCAGAGCATTTTCTCTGGGCCATGCACCCCCTGTTTGCCCTGCACAAAGGCGACCGCCTGGAATTGACCCCGGAGATACGCCATCACTTGAAGGGCCAATCCTGGGTGAATTCCCTGACCTTCCCGGCGGGAAAAATCGCCTGCGCCAAAAGCTTCGCCGGGCCGCTCACGGAAGGCTGGGCCGCCATCGTCAACGACCAGACCAACGACCGCTTACTGCTGGAATGGAGCCCCGGGGAAAACCCGATACTGGGCCTGTGGCTCACGCGCGGGGGCTGGAATGGGCACCATCATCTGGCATTGGAACCCACCAGCGGCGCCCCGGATGCCCTGGATATTGCCGTCAACCGCTGGAAACGCGCCGGGCTGATTGCCGCCGGCGAAACCCGTACCTGGCGGATCACCCTCACCCTCGAAACCCTGAACAACTCATGAATCCCCTGCCCTTCTATCGCCCCTTGCTAACCACGCTGGCCACCCTGGCGTTCACCTCAATCGCCCTGGCCGCCAACCCGGAGCTCAAGCTGGATGGGAACTGGCGTTTTGCCCTGGACCGCGCCAACGTCGGCCAGGCGGAGGGCTGGTTCCAGCAGAAGCTGGCAGGCAAAATCCGGCTGCCGGGTTCGGTTTCCCAGCAGGGTCTGGGCGATCCGGTGACCGTGGACACCCCCTGGATCGGCGGCATTGTGGACCGCTCCTGGTTCACCGCCTCGGAATATGCCCGGTACCGTCAGCCCGGCCACATCAAGGTGCCGTTCTGGCTGCAGCCGGAAACATACTACCGTGGCGCCGCCTGGTATCAGCGCGACATTGAAGTGCCCGCCCAATGGGCTGGGAAACGGCTGCAGCTCACCCTCGAGCGCCCCCACTGGGAAACGCGGGTCTGGATGGATGGGGCACCCATCGGCACCAACGACAGCCTCTCCACCCCCCACGTCTATGATTTGGGCACCCGGGTCAAACCCGGCAAGCATGTGATCACCATCCGGGTGGACAATCAGATGGTGGTGGATGTGGGCGAAAACTCCCACAGCGTCAGTGACCATACCCAAGGCAACTGGAACGGCCTGGTCGGCCAACTGCGACTGGAAGCCACCCCGCCCGTCTGGATCAGCGACCTTCAAATCCACCCCGTCATCGCAACGCACAGCGCCATCGTCAAAGGGCGCATCAGCAATGCCACCGGCACCAACGGGCAGGGCCAGCTGACCCTCCTGGCCGAGGCGCTCTATCCGGTCGGATTCCGGTTTCCAACCGTGGCAGTGAAAGTCCAGTGGGATGCCGCCGGCGGCGCTTTCGAAGCCACCTATCCCCTGGGGACAAACAGCCTGCTGTGGGATGAGTTCAACCCCGCCCTGCACCGCCTGACCGCCCGCCTGGGGGCGGCAGAAAAAGCGTCGGTCTTCGGCCTGCGGGAAATCACCACTGCGGGCACCCAGTTTCTCCTCAATGGCCGTAAAACCATTTTACGGGGCACCCTGGAATGCGCCATTTTTCCCCGAACCGGCCATCCCCCCACCGGGGTGGAAGAGTGGAAACGCATCCTGAACACGGCCCGGGACCATGGTTTGAACCACCTCCGGTTCCACTCCTGGTGCCCGCCAGAAGCAGCCTTTGAGGCCGCAGATGAGATGGGTTTTTACTATCAGGTCGAGTGCGGTTCCTGGGCCAACATGTCCACCACCATCGGGGATGGCAAACCGATTGACGAATGGATTTACCGGGAGGCTGACCGCATCCTGCAAGCCTACGGCAACCACCCCTCATTCGTGCTGATGCCCTACGGAAACGAGCCGGGCGGAAAAAAGCACGGCGCCTTCCTGGCCCGCTGGGTGGACCACTATAAAACCAACGACACACGCAGGCTGTACACCAGCGCCGCCGGCTGGCCGCAGCTGAAGGAAAACCAGTTCCATGTGACCCCGGATCCCCGCGTGCAAGCCTGGGGCGAAGGCCTGCGCTCGCGCATTAACGGGCGGCCGCCGGAAACTGTGACTGACTACCGGAACTACATCCAAAAACGCACCGTGCCCGTCATCAGCCACGAGATCGGCCAATGGTGCGTTTACCCGAACCTGGAGGAAATCAGCAAATACACCGGCTACCTGAAAGCACGCAATTTTGAGATTTTCCGCGACACCCTGGCTGCCAACGGCATGCTCCCGCTGGCCCGGCAATTTCTCCTGGCGTCAGGAAAGCTGCAGGCCCTCTGCTACAAGGAGGACATTGAGTCGGCCCTGCGCACTCCAGGCATGGGCGGTTTCCAACTGCTGGACCTGCACGACTTCCCCGGCCAGGGAACCGCCCTGGTGGGGGTGCTGGATCCCTTCTGGGAAAGCAAGGGCTACGTTTCAGGCGCGGAGTACAGCCGGTTCTGCAATGCCACCGTGCCCTTGGCCCGCCTGCCCAAACGGGTGTTTACCACCGCTGAAACCCTGACCGCCACCCTGGAAGTGGCGCACTTCGGAGCTGCGCCCCTGCCCAACGCAGTACTGACCTGGAAGCTGGTGGGAGCCAATGGCAAACCGGTGGCCAGCGGCAAGCTGCCCCCCAGGACCATTGCGGTGGACAACGGGATAACCCTGGGTGATTTGACCATCCCGCTCGCCCAGATACCCGCCCCGCAAAAATACCGGCTGGTCGCCAGCCTGGAGCGTTACCACGTGGAGAACGACTGGGACGTTTGGGTGTATCCTGCCCAGGTGGAAACCGTGGTGCCGGAAGACCTGCTCGTGGTCAACAGCCTGACGGAGGAAGCGGAACGCAAGCTCGCCCTGGGCGGAAAAGTCATCCTGCTTGCCCCGCCGGGACGCGTCGCCCACGATCACCGTGGCAAAATTGCGTTCGGCTTCTCCAGCATCTTTTGGAACACGGCCTGGACGCACCAGCAGCCGCCGCACACCCTGGGCATCCTGTGCGAACCCCAAGCCCCGGCCATGGCAGCCTTCCCGACCGAATACCACAGCAACTGGCAGTGGTGGTACCTGGTGAACCGCGCCCAACCGATGAACCTGCAGGGCTTGCCGGAGGGCTTGAGCCCGGTCGTGCGCGTCATCGACGACTGGGTGACCAACCGGCGGCTGGGCTTGGTAATCGAAGGTCAGGTCGGCCCCGGCCGTCTGCTCGTGTGCAGCATCGACCTGCAAAATGACCTGCCCAACAATCCGGTCGCGCGCCAGCTATGGCACAGCCTGGTAAGCTACGTGGACAGCCGCAATTTTGCCCCCCGCACGCCCATGACGCCGACCCAAGTCCGGGGCTTGCTGAGCACGCCAACCGGGATGGAAGCGCTCGGTTTGCGCGCCGTGCGTGCCAGCAGCGCCCAGAACGGCTACGAGGCGTCACAGGCATCCGATGGCAATCCTGCCACCCTGTGGCACACCGTCTGGGGCGAACAAGGCCCCGCGTTTCCACATGAGCTGGAATTGGAATTCGTCCGGCCCATCACCATGGCGGCGGTTGAACTGACGCCGCGCCAGGACGGCCAGCGCAACGGGTGGATCAAAGATTACCGGCTGGAGGCCAGCCTGGACGGCAAAGCATGGAGCACCGTCGCCACCGGTTCCCTGCCAGCCCGCTCAGCAGCCACCCGCATCCCCCTGCCACCGAACATCACGGCCCGATTCCTTCGTTTGGTGGTGCTCTCAGGGCATTCGGGCCAATGGGCCTCCCTCGCGGAAATCAATGTTCTGACCACCCCCTGAGTCGAAAAAACCCCGCCGGGGTGAACCGGTGGGGGTGATGGTTAAACACCAGAGAAGCCTGATCAGTCCGCTGTTTCCAATGGCGGGCTGCTCTTGCGGGATTTGCGTTTGGCCGGAGCCTTGACCACCGGGGCAACCGGCAACGCCATGGCGACCGCCGCCGCCTCAGCCGCCTGTCGGTCGTCAGGAGACACCATCAGGTAGCGACCACAGGAATCGCATAACCGGATGTCGTCCCCGCGCAGGAGGTCGGCATTGACACCCACCGCCAGCTTCATGTGGCAGCCTGAGCAAACGCCGGAACGCACCAGGGCCACACCACTCTTACCGCGCACCCGCAGCCGGTCATAATGGCCCAGAATGGGCAGCGGGATAAGCTGGCGCAATTTCTTGATTTCAGGCTCGCTTTCAGGGGATTGCCCCTTCGGTCCCATTTCCACCTGTTGGAGAGCGTACAACTGTTCAATTACTTTAATCATAGAAACGGATCTTCGATGGCAAGATGCTTGCCGTAAAAACGCTCTCGCCAATCACGAGGAATGTCAACACAGCGCTTTGGGTAATCGTGAGACCCCTTTTGAGGATTGGCCATTCCCCAGCATGGCCACAGGAGATTCAGGCCGCAATCGCCGGCGGGACTTTCCCACGATCAAGGGTTGAATTTCAGCCCAAACAAGCGTAGGGTTAGTGACTTGAGATTATTGATGCGAGCTGTTTTCCACGTCTCCTGCAAACGGAAAAAAGATTGCCCCGACCGGGGTTTTCCAGTAGGAAGTCCCTTGTACCATCCGTTCGGCCCTTGGAAAACAGAGGCCTGACCCTAACCCGAACACGCCTGTCATATGTCAGATGAAAAAAACGCCACGGAGTTGGATCTGGGCGAGCCCATCCGCAACCTTGCGGGCGGCCAGTACGTTTTCAACCGTTATTCGCTGGTCAAACTGGTGGCGCGCGGACGCAACTCAGCCGTCTGGCAGGCGTGGGATGATCAGCAAAACCGGGAGGTTGCCCTTAAGTTTTTGCCATTGAGCATCACCTCGGACGCCGCCGCGCTGGCCCAGTTGCAAACCGTGCTGGACACAGTCAAGGGCCTGGCCCTGCCCCAGACCATCAAGGTTTACGGGCTGGAAAAAGAGGAGAAACTGGCGGCCGTTGCCATGGAACACGTTGAGGCCACCTCCCTGCACGAACTTCGCGGACGCAAAAAAACCCAGGTGTTTGAGGCCGCCGACCTGCGGGAATGGATCAAACAGCTCTGCGCCGCCCTCGGTGCCTCCCATGCCAGAACCGGGACCGCACACGGAGCCATCAAGCCCTCCAATCTGCTGGTGGACGCCAAAGGGAGCCTGCTGATATCGGATTTTGGCATTGACCGCAAACTGGGCGAACTGATCAACCGTGCCGAGCCAAACAAGGATCCCGGCCACACTTTGCGCTACTGCAGCCCCCAAAGCACCAAGGGGGAGGCCCCGGTTCAGGGCGATGACGTTTATGCCGTTGGCGTGCTGCTGCATGAGCTGATCACCGGCAAGCCTCCTTTTGTCATCGGGAATATCCTAGCACAAGTCAACGAGGATGTGCCGCCGCCCATGACCCGGCGTCGGCGCGACATGCGCATCATTGGAGAACCGATCCCCCGGGCCTGGGATGAAACCGCCGCCGCCTGCCTGGCGAAGGAACCGGAAAAACGCCCGGCCAGCATGGAACAATTGGCCGACATGCTGGAACTGACAGTCCCCAAAGGCGACCCAGCCAAACCCCTGGCTGCCGCCCGGCCAATGGCCGTCCCCCAACCGGCCATCAGCCCCGCCATTGCGGCCGGTGCCGCCCCGGCCAAATCAGGCAGTCCCTCCTCCAAGGCGTTGCTCCCCATCGCGGCCATAGTGATCAGCGCAGTGATTGGAATCGCCGGGTTTGTCCTGAGCGAAAAGGCCGGCAACAAAAAAGCGGGGGGCGCCAGCAACACCACCCAAGTGGCCGAGGCCAGGGTTCCGGACCAGGATTCACAATCAATTGAAACCGCCCGCTGGGAAGCGGAGGCCAAGCGCCGGACCGCCGAGGAGGAAGCCAAACGCCTGACCGCGGAAGTGGAAGCCCGCAAGAAAGCCGAGGCCACCCTCCTGGCCGCCGCCGAAAAAGCGAAGCTCGAGGCCGATAGCCAACGCAAAACCGCCGAAGCCGAAGCCAAACGACTGGCGGCTGAAATCGAGAAAAGCAAGCAAATGGAGGCCAAACGCATCGCCGCCGAGGAGATCGCGCGCAAGGCCAATGAGGAGGCCCAGCGCAAAGCCTTGGAAGACGCTCGCCGGAACTCTTCTGATGCCGCCAGCATCGCCGCCGCTGAAAAAGCCAAGGCCGAAGCCAACGCCAAGATCAAGGCCGCCGAGGATGAAGCGAAGCGCCTGACCGCCGAGCTGGCCGCTCGCCGTCAGGTGGAGGAGCAATTGAAAGCGGCAGTCGCAAAAGCCAAGACCGAAGCCGACACCAAAGCTGCCAGTGCCATCGCTGATGCCAAACGTCTGACTGTCTCCGAGGAATCCCGCAAAGTGGCTGAGGCCCGGCTATCTGAACAGCGTGAGCTGGAGCGTCGCCGCAAACTCGAGGATGCTGCTCGGCTGTTGGAAATGGAGGAACGTCAGAAACGCCTGGCCCTGGCCAGCACCACCGCCAAAGCAGGAGACACCAGGGCGGCGGCCGATGCCAAAGCCGCTCAGGACGAAGAAGCCAGGCTGCTGGCCGGAACCCTGATACGAGTGGAAAAACCAGTCCTGGGCAGACCTTGGTTCAACACCCTCGGCATGCGCTTCGTGCCGGTAGGCAACACGCTTTTTGGCGTGTGGGAATGCCGCCGCCTGGACTTTGATGTCTTTGTGACCGCTGCCCGGTACAATGCCGGGCCGGGTTGGAAAAATCCAAATTTCACCCAGACGGAGAACCACCCGGTGGTCAACGTCAGCTTTATTGATGCCCAGGCTTTCTGTAACTGGCTGACCGATAAGGAGCGTAAGGAGGGTTTGTTGCCCAATGATTTGGCATACCGCCTACCCAACGATCAGGAGTGGAGCATGGCCGTCGGCCTGACCGGCGAAAGCGGCGGCACACCGGTGGAACGGAGTGACCGTATCCGGGGCCAGTACCCTTGGGGCACCGCTTGGCCACCGCCCGTCGGCTCCGGTAATTACGACGCCAACCTGGGCACCGACCGCTTCGAGGCCACCTCGCCCGTCGGTTCCTTCCCGGCCAACCGGCAGGGCATTTATGATTTGGGCGGCAACGTGTGGGAATGGTTGGATGAGTGGAATGACAGTACCAAAACCATGCGCACTTTACGCGGGGCGTCCTGGTTCGGTTCCGTCCCGGGTTCCCTTCTGACCTCACACCGCACCAGCCTTGCCCCGGTGGAACGACGCTTTGACAACGGTTTCCGGGTGGTTCTGGCACGATAACCGCAGAGCCCTACCGATCCAAGGCTTTGAAGCCCTTGGCGAGAGCGAAGCTTTCAGCCACCTGCTTGGGGGTCATTTTGTAGATGGAAATCATTTTCTCGCGCAACCGTTTGGGCTCGTCGCCCCAACCGGCATTGGAGCCCAGAATCAGCCATTTGTGGGCTTCCACATAGTTGCGGGTCACGCCGCCCTGCCCCAACAAATAGAAGTACCCCACGCGGTATTGCGCTTCAGCCATCCCCTTTTCAGCCGCCTTGGAAAACCACTTGAATGCCTCCCCATAGTTCTGGGTGGTCCCCACCCCGGAATAACTGAGATCACCCGTGATGAACTGGGCATCCACCACCCCTTTTTCAGCGGCTTTTTGAAACAGGGCGAAGGCTTCCCGCTCGTTCTTGGGAACACCCTGCCCCTTGAGATGGCACAGGGCCAGGCGGTATTGCGCATCCACCAGATTCTGATCGGCCGCTTTCTTGAACAGATTGGCCGCCTCCTTCAAATCCTGTTTGATCCCCTGCCCGGTGGCGTAGCTGATTCCAAGCAGCAGTTGCGATTGGGCATGCCCCTGGCGGGAAGCTTTCTTGAGCCAGTTGACCGCCTCCTCCGGATTCTCGGCCACGTCCAACCCCTGGGCATAGGCCAGGGCGAGCCCATATTGCGCCAGGGCATCCCCCTTCTTCGCCAGGGCGGTGAGTTCCGTCACCGTTTGGGCGAATAGCGCGCCTGCGGTCATCGTCACCACCGCCGCCGCCAATAAATTTCCCAGGATCGCACCCCGGCCGTACATGAACCGCGCAGCTTTCATACCCGCTAAAATATCGTTTTTGAGCGGATACTCAAGCGGTAACCACGGGGGAAAATGGCGGCGAATCGAGATCTACTTCTTGGGCGGGGCATCGCGCCGGGGAAAAAGCGGCGAAGGCTCACCCACGACATGGCCCGGAAGCAACCGCCCCCACTGGGCCTGCTCCAACCGGTCCGGAGTACCCGGCAAATTGAGCTGCTGGAAGATGCGGGTGGCCGTGCCAGGCAGGTAGGGTTGCAGGCATACCGCCAGGATGCGGCAGGTTTCCACCAGGCAATACAGCACCTCGTCCAGGCGCTGGGCCTGGGCGGGATCCTTGGCCAGTTTAAAGGGCGCAGTCTGGTCGATGTACTGGTTGGCGCGGTTGACGATCTTCCATATGGATTCCAGACCGCCCTGCAATTGGTTGGCCAGCCAGCGCTGCCGCAACTCAACGACCGCCAAGCCGACTTCCGCCGCCAGGTCGTGCGCCACGGCAGGCACTTTGCCTTCGCGGTAACGCTTGAGCATGGAGAGGGAGCGGTTGACCAGATTCCCCAAGCCGTTGGCCAGCTCCGATTGATAGCGGGACGCAAACCCGGCATCCGTCCAATTGCCATCGGGCCCCAGATCCAATTCGCGCACGACGTAAAATCGGAAGGCGTCCAAACCCCACTCGTTGATGACCGCGACGGGGTCCACCACGTTGCCCGTCGTTTTGCTCATCTTATGATTGTCTTTTTGCCACCAGCCATGCACCACCACCTGGCGAGGCAACGGCAGACCGGCGGCTTTGAGCATGATTGGCCAGTAAACCGCGTGAAACTTCAGGATATCCTTGCCAATGACATGGGCATCCGCCGGCCAGAGGGCCAGATTCCCGGGAGTCAGATCGACCCCATCCACCGCATCGAACCCGGCCAAAGCCCCGGGATCGCCATGGGAGGCGGGAGCCGTGACATAGTTGGACAGGGCATCAAACCAGACGTAGGTGACAAACTGGGGATCAAAGGGCAAGGGTATGCCCCAGCTTAAACGGGCGGCAGGCCGCGAGATGCAGAGATCTTCGAGCTGGTTGTTCTTCAGGAACCCCAACACCTCATTGCGTCGGTTTTCGGGATAAACAAAGGACGGATTGGCCTCCAGATAATCAATCAGCCATTGCTGGTGCGCCCCCAGGCGAAAATAGTAGTTTTCCTCCACCAACTCCACCACCTCACCATAAGACGGGTCGAAGGTGCCATCCGGACGGCGATCCTTTTCCGTCAAAAAAGTCTCCTCTTTGGTAGAATAATAACCGGTATATTGCGCTTTGTAGAAATCCCCCTGCCGATGGAGCTTGGCCAGGATGGCCTGAACCAGCTTTTTGTGCCGGTCCTGCGTGGTACGGATGAAATCGTCATTGGAAAGCCCCAGGGTGACCGCGAGTTGCTGCCACACGGCGGCCAGCTCATCGCAGTAGGTTTGGGGGCTTTTCCCCATGGCCACGGCTGCCTGTTGAACTTTTTGCCCATGTTCATCCGTGCCCGTGAGGAAAAAGACCTCCTGTCCCAGGCTGCGCCGGGACCGGGCGATCACATCGGCCACCACCTTCTCATATGCGTGGCCCAGATGCGGCAATCCGTTCACATAATCAATGGCGGTGGTGATATAAAACCGTTTATTCATTGGAGCGCGAGTGTGCCGCAACCGGGTGGAATTGGCAAAGAGAAAGGGTTAAAACCGGAGGTCCTTGTGGCAGACTTTGAATGCGGCCCGGACAGATGACGGGAAACATCCGTTTGCAAGCATTCTCCGCAAATCGAAAAATCCTGAAATTGGTTTTGACAACCGCCCCGCCCCCCTTTATTTTTTCCCCCGAATTTGGTCGGGGTCGTAGCTCAGTTGGTAGAGCACCTGAATGGCATTCAGGGGGTCGCAGGTTCAAATCCTGTCGGCTCCACCAAAGTTCAAAGGGAATCGTTATCCGCCGCACTGTACTCAGGTGTTTTCTATCTCCATTTTTCGGCAAATCGCTTCCGTTTTGCGTTTCGCTACCACCACAAATAAAAAGGCGAGGGAAAGTGAATTCCCCCGCCTTTTCTGCTATGAATAACTGACTTGCCCTACGGTTGCGCGCATTTTCGCCCCGTTTTTCGGGATTCCTTGTCCATGATCATGTGGCGGTTGACCGCGTTCAGGTAGGCCCGCGTGCTGGCCTCAATGATGTCGGTGCTGGCACCCTTGCCGGTCACGAGGTCTTTATTCCCGAAATCCACCTTTACCGTCACCTCGCCCAGGGCGTCCTTGCCTTGAGAAACGGCACGCAACGAATAATCCATGAGCTTGCCGGTGATGCGGGTGAGGCGGTCAATGGCCTTGAGGGCCGCATCCACCGGACCATCGCCGATGGCGGCTTCCTGGCACAACTCCGCATGTTTGCCGTTGGCTTTCTTGAGCCGGACCGTCGCAGTGGGAACGGTCTGGTTGCCACTGGAGACGCTGAGATAATCCAGCACCCAGGTTTCATTCACCTCGGTGATCTGGCCCTCCACCAAGGCGCTCAGGTCATCATCATAGACGAACTTCTTCTTGTCGCCGATCTCCTTGAACCGGGAGAAGACGGCGTTGAGTTCCTCATCCGCGAGCTGAAAGCCCAGGTGTTTGAGCCGTGCGGCCATGGCGGCCCGCCCGCTGTGCTTGGTGAGCGGCAATTCCGTAGTGCCCCAGCCGACTTCCACCGGGTTCATGATCTCGTAGGTTTCGCGCTTCTTGAGGATGCCATCCTGGTGAATGCCCGCCGAATGGGCGAAGGCATTCTCGCCCACAATGGCCTTGTTGCGCTGCACCGCCAAGCCGCTCATGCGGGCGACCAAGCGGGAGGACTTCACAATCTCACGGGTGACCACGCCACACTCAATGCCGGTGTAGAAGTCGCGGCGGGTTTTCATGGCCATGATGACCTCCTCCAGGGAGGCGTTGCCGGCGCGTTCGCCAATGCCGTTGATGGTGCACTCCACCTGGCGCGCGCCGTTGCGCACTGCCGCGAGGGAATTGGCCACCGCCAAGCCGAGGTCATTGTGGCAATGCACGCTGATGATGGCCTTGCCGCTTTTGAACTCGGGCACGGACTCGAACAACTGGCCGATCAACGCCCCAAACTGATCGGGCAATGCGAATCCGACGGTGTCGGGAATGTTCACCGTGCTGGCCCCGGCCGCCACCACCGCCCGGCAAACCTGGATGAGGAAATCGGGCTCGGTGCGGGAGGCGTCCTCCGGGGAAAACTCAACATCGTCCACGAGCGCGCGGGCGCGTTTCACCCCTTCGACAGCGAGGCGGATGATTTCATCCTGCGCCTTGCCCAGCTTGAATTCGCGATGAATCTTGGACGTAGCGAGGAAGACGTGGATGCGGGCACGCTTGCCGGCCGGCTTGAGCGCGGCTCCGGCGGCGTCGATATCCTTGGACACGCAACGGGCCAGGCCGCAGATTTTGGGGCCCTTGATCTCGCGGGCGATGGTCTGCACGGAGGCGAAGTCGCCGTCGCTGATGATCGGGAAACCCGCCTCAATCACGTCCACTTTCAACCGGGCCAGTTGGCGCGCCACTTCGAGCTTTTCACGCAGGTTCATGGAGGCGCCGGGGCACTGTTCCCCGTCACGGAGGGTTGTGTCGAATATGATGATACGTTGGTTTTTCATGCTACTAACTTTATGATTTGAGGCGGCGTGGTCAGGTCGGCAAACAAAAACCCCACCGCCTCGGTTTGGCAGTGGGGTTCAGGAAACTCACTCGGAATTGGTCAGAACCCGACCGCCACGCAAGGCAGCAGCAGCGCGCTCAGCAGCGACAGTTCCAGGTTTGTTATCCGATTCATATTGCTATGTTAGCCATCATCGTCCCAGAGGTCAAATTGATTTTTCAGCCGGCGACGGATTAGGATTGCGCCGGAGGTGCCTGCGGGGGCTTCACCTGCTCCTCGTCCATGTTCCAGTACTTCTCCGTGCATTCCGGGCAGATGCCGTGGCTGAATTTGGCTTCGCTGCGCTGGGAAACATAGGTTTCGACCTGCTGCCAGTAGCCTTTGTCCGCCCGGATTTTCTTGCAATAGGCGCAGATCGGCACAATCCCCTGCAATTGGTACACCTCCCGGCGGGTGGCCGCCAATTCATTCTGGAGCTGGATGGTGCGCACCCCCACCCCCACCCGCGCGCGCAGTTCCGCCGAGTTGAAGGGTTTGACCACATAATCGTTGGCCCCGCTTTCGAGACCGACCACGATATCCTCCGTGCGCCCCATGGTGGTGAGCAGGATCAGGTAGTGGCTTTTCAGTTCGTTGGTTCGCCGGGCCTTCTGGCAGATCGTGATCCCGTCCATGCCGGGCATCATCCAGTCCAGGATAGCCAGTTGGGGACCGCCCGGAGCACGCAGTTTCTCCCATGCCTTAAGCCCATCGCCAACACTCACCACCTCATGCCCCCATTTGGAGAGGATCATGGCCAGCATGCGGTTGCTCAAGCGGTCATCCTCCGCAATCAGAATGGTCATGCCTTGGACCTTTCGTGCTTCAGAACATCAAGGGCGGCATTCAACTCTGATTCCAGGGTCTTTTGCAGCGCGGTGGCACCAGCCAGATCGCCAGCCTTGGCACGAACCTCCATTTCGCTGCATATTTTGGCGAGACGCCGGGCGCCCAAGTTGGCAGAAGAACCTTTGAGCGTATGGGCTGCGGTGGCGATGATGTCGAGAACGCCCCGGGCAAACCCATCCTGAAGTTTGCGGTGATACATCTGGCTGTCTTCAATAAACAGATCGATGAACTCAACCAGCGGATCGGGACCGCCAGGTTCCTGAAGGGTTTTGATCATGGTCAAAACGCCCATCTCCACTATGGGATCCTGAACTGCGGTCGGTTTGACGGGCGCCACGACCTCGGCGGGGGGCGTCTCCGCCACCATTCCCAGGCTGGCGGCCGCCCGGTGCAGGGCGGCTTCCAGCTCCGGCATCTGCACGGGCTTGCTGATGTAATCATCCATGCCCGCAGCGAGGCACTTTTCGCGGTCACCCTTCAGCGCGTTGGCGGTGAGCGCGATGATGTGCACAGGCTTGCGCACCCCGAAAGCAAGCCGCACTTCAAGCTCACGAATCTGGCGCGAAGCCTCATAGCCATCCAGTTCGGGCATCTGACAATCCATGAGCACCACATCATACGGGATCTTGCGCAACGAGGAAATCACCTCCAGACCATTGGCCACGGCATCGGCGTGAACTCCGATCTTCTGCATCTGGCGCAGGGCCACCTTCTGGTTCACCGCATTGTCCTCGGCCAACAGGATGCGCAGGTGCGGCGGTAAAGGCACATGAACGTCGGGATCGCGGAGACCCGCCGTCGGGCGCGGGGCCGTCTCCAGGCCGGTCATGGCGACGGCCATGCAATCAAACAGGCGGGATTGCTTGACCGGTTTGAGCAGGCAGGAGGATATCCCTGTCTGCATCAGCTCCTCCGGGGTGAGCCGCTGGCCAATGGAGGTGAGCATGACCATGCGGGTGGACTGCATCAACGCATCACCTTTGATGGCGCGCGCCAGGGTCAGTCCATCCATGCCGGGCATCTGCATGTCCAGCACCACCAAGTCAAACGGACGCCCGGTGCTGGCCGCCTTGTGGAGCGCCACCAGGGCCTCCACGCCGCTGTTGGCGGATTCATCGTGCATCCGCCACGCCTGACATTGGTAGTGGAGCACCAGTCGGTTGGTCGGATTGTCATCCACGATCAACACCCGCAGGCCTGCGAGGCCGGCCATCTGGACGGATTCGGCCCGTGGGGGCTGCTTGGTGAAGCGCGCGGTGAACCAGAAAACCGAACCGACGCCCGGGGTGCTGCGCAGGCCGATCTGGCCATGCATGAGTTCCACCAGTTGCTTGCAGATGGCCAGGCCCAAACCGGTGCCGCCATAGCGGCGCGTGACGCTGCCATCAGCCTGGGTGAACGCCTGGAAGAGCCGGGCCTGTGCTTCCTCGGGAATCCCCATCCCGGTATCGCGCACGGAAAACTTCAGGAGCGCCTCCGCCTCCGTCTCCTCCGCTATTTCCACCTCCAGCACCACCTCCCCGGCGGTGGTGAACTTGACAGCATTGCCAATGAGGTTGGCCAGCACCTGCCGCAGGCGCCCGGGGTCGCCCCGAAGGCTCGCCGGCACCTGGTTGGGCACCAGGGCCGCCAGTTCCAGACCTTTGGTTTGCGCCCGCTCCGCCAAGAGTTCCACGGTGCTTTCCACCGTGTCGCGCAGGTCGAAATCCACCGTCTCAAATTCGAGCTTTCCGGCCTCGATTTTGGAAAAATCCAGAATGTCATTAATCACGTTGAGCAGGGCTTCAGCGCTCGCGCGAATGGTCTGGGCAAACTCATGCTGCTCTCCGCTGAGCGGGGTGTCCAGCAGCAGGCTGGTCATCCCCACAATGCCGTTCATCGGGGTGCGGATTTCATGGCTCATGTTGGCCAGAAATTCGCTCTTGAGGCGGGTGGATTGCAGCGCCACATCCCGGGCACGCTCCAGTTCTGCCTCCGTGTGTTTGAGGGCGGTGATGTCCTTGGTCACCCCCAATGTGCCGATGATCACCTCATCCCGGTTGCGCAGCGGCACTTTGGTCGTGAGCGCCCAGGTCTCCCGCCCATCCACCCAGGTCTCCCGCTCGATCCGTCCCACCATCGGCTGCCCGGTGCGAATGATTTGCTGTTCATCCTCGTACGCCGGACGGGCATGGTCTGCGGTGAAGAAATCGAAGTCCGACTTGCCAACGGCATCATCGGCCGATTTGATGCCCAGCCCGGTCACCACGGTGTCGCTGCATTTGATGAAGCGGGACTGCAAATCCTTGAAGTAAATCCGGTCCGGGATGTTCTTCAGCAGGGCGACGAGCAAATCCCGTTCGTGGGCCAGCTCCGCCTCCGTGCGAATCCGGTCGCTGATGTCGCGGAAGGCCAGCACCACCCCGGTTTGCCGCCCAGCTTCCAATACCGGATTGACGGTGTACTCCACAATGAAGGAAGTGCCATCCGCCCGGTGAAAGCACTCCCCGCTGACATCCTGGCGCTGGCCGCTTTGCAGCGCCCCCCAAATGGGCCCCTCCTGCCCGGTATAAAACTGGCCCGGCTTCCGCGCATGCCGCCAGCCCTGATAAAGCGGCTGGCCGATCAGCGCCGCCGCTTCCACCCCCAACATCTGGGCCGCCGCCTGGTTCAGCACGGTATGGTGGCCTTCGGCATCCAGCCCGATGATCCCATCGCTGACCGAATCCAGAATAAGCTGGTTTTGGAGGTTCAGGAGCCGGACCTTCTCCTCCGCCTCCATCAGGGCCGTGATATCCTTGGACACCCCCATGATGCCGATGCGCTGCCCATGGCCGTCGTGCAGCGGCATCTTGGTGCTGAGGGCGTAGGTCACGCGGCCATCCGCATGGGTCTCTTTCTCGATGTAGCCGATCTTGGGTTCCCCAGTGCGGATGATGTGCTGTTCGTCCTCATAAGCCTGGCGGGCATGCTCATCACCGAAGAAATCAAAATCACTTTTCCCGACCATTTCATCCGGACTCTGGAAACCGAACATCCGGGCCAACGCCAGGCTGCATTTGATGAAACGGGACTCCTGATCCTTGAAATAAATGCAGTCGGGCACGCCGACAAAAAGCGCCCTGAGCAGGTCGCGCTCACGGGCCAGGGTCCGCTCGATGGATTGGTAATATTCCAGGGCAACATCCAGCTTGCGCATCGTGGTCCGGTGCTCCAAGAGGACCACAGCCTGGCGCGCCAGGAGCTGGAGCTGCCCTATCTGCACGAGTTCCAGCCGTCGCGGACGGTAATCCGCCATAAGCAGAACCCCCATGGCGGTGCCATTTTCGGCACGCAGCGGGACACCCGCAAAAAAGCGGATGGGCTTCTGACCCGCAACCAGAGGATGGGCGGCGAGGCACGCATCACCGGCCGTGTCCTCCGTCTGCAAAAAACCGTTGGCCTGCAGCACGCGGTAACTGAAGGATTGGTCCTTTTCAATGAAATCAAGTAGTCCGCCCACTTTGGCCTTGGCCCACATCCGGTTGCCGTCCAAAAACATGAGCGACGCCATCGGACAATTCAATAGGTCGGCGGCCATCTGGACCAAGTCATCAAAAATCGCCTCCGGTGAAGTGCCAAGGATATCCTGGCTTTGCTGATCAGCCATGCGCTGCACGATATCCAGAGGTATTTGTACCGGTGCCATACCGGTTGTTTAGCCTGCCCAAGTGCCGGTTGCAAGCTGGATAAAACCACTTTATTTCCCTGTCGTCCGCTTCTCACGCCAGCGGAAATCTAACCCTACCCAGAACCCGGTCATCTCCATCTCGAGGCAGCGGGTGTGATGGAGTGTTCCGGAGCCCTGGCAAGCCGCCGATTTGTGGGAAGGGGCTATTGCTCAGCCCGAATAAGCGGCCAGCAATCCCGCCGAAGTTCCTGTTGCAGGTGACGCAACCCCTGCTCCTCATCTGTGAAAACACCCTCCAACTGGGCCTCAAAACAGGCTTCCAGCAGCGGACCAAAAGCCGGTCCGGGCGCATAGCCCAGCACCACCAGGTGCCGCCCCTTGATGAGCGGCGTGGGCCGTTGCGCGCTGATGGCCAAGGCGTTTGCCCGTCCGGCCAGCCAATCGCCAGCGGGAAAGCCATCAAAGGGGCGCGGTGGCCGGCCCATTTGGTCGGCCCGAGCCACGCGCACCAGGCGATCAACCCGCCCCACCAATAACGCCAGCCGGCGGATGGCCCCATCCCCTGCCCCAACGTCAAAGAGTTCCACCGGCCGCATATGCGCTTGCACCAGCGGCAGCACCGCCTCAATCAGGTCCACCTGCCGGGTCATCCGCTCCAGAAAGGTGCGGGTGGGCACCAGACCGGCCATATCATGGCCAGGGGAACGATAATGCCCCTCCTGAAACACGGTCGTGACGGGTTTGCCAAGGTCATGACACAGGACACCCAGGCCCACAATCAAATCCTCCCAGGGATCGCCCAACCGTTCCCGGGCGAAGGCGTCCAGACAATGCAGCGTGTGCCGCCAGACATCCCCCTCGGGATGCCAGGCCGGGTCTTGCGCACAACCCACCAGGGCCTGCAATTCCGGGAAATACCTCAGCCAGCCGCACGCCAGCAGAAAATCCAGCCCCAGTGAGGGCCGGACTCCCTGAACCAGCAGCTTGCGCCACTCATCAAAGATGCGCTCGGGCGGCAAATCCTCCGGCTCGATGGTGCGGCAAAGCTCAATGGTCTCCGGTGCCACCCGGTATTGGAATCTGGCGGCGAATTGCATGGCCCGCAGCACGCGCAGAGGATCCTCGGAAAAATGGCTGGAGGTGTGCCGCAAAATGCCGTCCGCCATGTCTCGCCGCCCCTGCCATGGATCTTCGAACGTGCCGGCCAAGGGATCATAGCCAATCGCATTGACGGTGAAATCCCGGCGGCAGGCGGCTTCGGCAAACGTCAGGTCGGGCACCGCCACCACCGCAAAGCCCTTGTGCCCGACACCCTGTTTGGATTCCCGCCGCGGCAGGGCGATATCAATAGGAAAACCCCGGAGTTTGATGACCGCGAACGACTGCCCCACGAGATCAAAGCTGAAGCGGTGGCGCAAGGCGGCCTGCAATTGGGCTGCGGAAAGTCCGAACACTTCCAAGTCAAAATCATGCGCGGAATGGCCCAGCAGATGATCGCGCACGCACCCCCCCACGAGCATGGGCCGACCGCCGGCCTGGGCCAGCCGGTGGCAGACCGTTTCCAGCGTGTCCCGCAGGGCGGAATCGGCAAACTGCCAGTCAGGGAACAAGGGTTTCATGCGGACAGAACGTCCGTGAGCGGAGCTTACACGTACAGGATTGATTTCAGCTCATGCACCACAGAACTCATGATCGGGTAGCGTTTGTCGGGATCGTTCTCCAGGCAGCGCAGGAGCAGTTTTTCCAGGGCGGTCGGCAGGTCGGGGTTCAGTTCCCGGGGAGCTGTAAAACCGTTCGAGCGGTCCTGCTGTTGCCGGAGCACCTCCGCCGCCGTCTCCCCGGGGAAAGGCTTTTGGTAGGTCAGCATTTCATAGGCGGAGACGCCAAAGGCAAATATATCCGCCCGGTGATCCAAAGGCAGGCGCCGGAGCTGTTCCGGAGCCATGTAGGCCGGGGTGCCGGGATTGCGGGACATTTTCCTGGGTTTTTCCGGTTTGGGTTGGGCCAGGTCGAAATCAACCAACCGCACCAAACCGCTGCGGGTCACCACGACATTCTCGGGCTTGAAGTCGAGGTGCATGAACCCGTTGTCGTGGAGATGCTCCAGTGCCACCGACACATTGATCAGGATATCCGCGATATTATCCGTAAACAGCGGATCGTTGCGGGCCTGGAGGATTTTCAGGTTGGAACACTCCTCGTAACTCATGAGGAGATAAAGGGTTCCCTCCATCCGGCCGTGTTCGAGGTATTTGACGATCCCCTCATGGACCGGCACCTTGGCCAGGATTTCGCACCCTTGGGAGAAGCGGGAACGGGCAATCAGGCTGAACTTGTGTTTGTCCAGCAACTTCTTGAGGGCAAAGGTGTTGCCTTGATTGTCTGTGGCCACCCAGATGTCGGCCATGCCACCGCTATTGATCAATTCATGCAGATAAAACCGTCCGAACGGTCGGGGCATAGCCCCCCCGCCCGAATTTGTATCTGCTTTTTTGCCAAATCCTAACATTGCCTGCGGAAGCGTTCATAGCATGCGAGAGGCATTCTGGCCATGAATTTTCGATTTTTATCCAAAAAACCGGATCAAAAACCCACCGGCACCAAGCCCCGGCTGCTGCCAGTCAGGGATTGGCCGCCCTGCGGGGTCACCAGGAAGGTGTTTTCGATGCCCACCATCCCCACGCCAGCCATGCCCTTTTTGGGTTCAATGGCAAAGACCATCCCCTCCTGCAGTGGCTCCTCAAAACCCTCGGCGATGACCGGAGCCTCATCAATGGTCAAACCCACGCCGTGGCCGAGGAATTTCACCTGACGGTCCCCGAAGCCCATGAAATTCCTGCGAAAGTCAGGGGTGAGAGCCTGAAGGGTTTCCCGGTAGATTTGGGCCGGGATGGCCCCGGGCACCAAACGGGCGGCCACCTGGTCCTGCAAGTCAACGCACGCCTCCTGCGCGGCGATGGCCTCGGGAGCCAGCGGACGGCCAAACATGTACGTCATGGTTTTGTCCGTGTGATAGCCGTCCACCCCGCAACCGATGTCGATAAACACGAGATCCCCCGGCTGGAGCAAGCGCCCGCCGCTGCCCAGACCCGGCACGGCCGCACTCAGGCCGACATGCCCTCCGGGTCCATTGAAGGAGGTTGAATGGAGGGAGTTGACCCCGAAGGCAAGCTGGCCCAGCACCATCTCCGTATCGAACATTTCAAATCGGGAGACCCCGTGATGCCCCATGGTCAGCAGCAGCGAATACAGTTCGCGGCCCAAATCCGCCTCGCTCATGCCAGCCCGCAGCAGGGAGGGAACCCGCTGCTCCAAAGCCTCGCGGTGAATGGCCCCGGAGCGGACCATGAGATCCAGCTCGTACGGGCTTTTGACGGCGCGCACTGCCCGGAGCTGGGCATCAGCCGGGTGCACCTGCCGGAAGGGAAAATACTTCTGCAACCGCTGGTAAACAGCCAGCGGCACCGCCTCCATCTCCAAATAGACGGCTTCCGGCAGCGGGCTCAGCGAGCCGGCCGCATCGCGGAAGCGCTCCATGGGCCGCAGGCATGGAAACAGTGACTCCGCCTGGGCCCGGGCCAAACCGCGGCGCAGCCAGCAGGTGGCCTCGCCCGCCCGGGGGATGATCAACATCCCCTCCGGCCGGGTGCCGGTGAAGTAGTAAAGGTTGGTCTTGGTGAACACGAAGACGACCTCCCACTCGGGACAGGAGGCATCCATCCGGGCACGGAAACGGCCCATCCGCCGCTCCAGTTCAGCCTGCGGCACTGGCGTTTGAATCTTCACGGGCGAAAAAACACGGGTTACGGCAATTCCTGCACGCACAGGCGGAGGAACTGATGCGGAACCGTGGCGGTTTTTTGGAGCAGCCGCACATTCACATTGCGGCTGCCATCCCCATTGTCAGGCCCGGTCACCACGTCGTAATAATTCGTGTCCGTCACCCAGTCGCTGAGGTTGGTGGAGAGCTGCACGAAGTACACCAAGCCACCGGCGGCGTAAAGATTGGTCACCCCTAACTGCGAGTCAGTCCCTCCGGCCAACTGCCGGAAGCTGAAGATGGCTTCCCCGTTGGTGAGGGCCAGCGATGGACGGCCAGATGGCGAGAGGGTGGAGTTGGTGGGATTCAGACCCAGCGCGTAGGCCATGAGATTGTTGATGCCATCCCCGTCCGGATCGCTGGCGGGCGCAGCGTTCGGTCCGAAGATTTCAAATCCCCGTTCCCAGCCGATGAAGTCGGCGGGAGAGATGACCTTGACGGTCACCGTCTGCCGGGCAAACCCGATGGCGTTGGTGGCAAAAATGGTCACCGGGTAATCACCCAACGTGGTGGGCACCCCCTGCAAAAGGCCGTTGGCCGGATTGAACTGGAGCCAGGCTGGCATTCCGGTGACACCGTAACCGGTCGGGCCATGCAGGGCGGCGATCTGGTAGCGGAACGGGCTCCAGGGCGTGATCTGCACGGTGCGCGGACTGGTGATGACGGGAACCTCGGCAACGTTGGAAATCGTCACACTGACCGGCCCGGAAGTCACCGATTTTCCGCCACCGTAATAGGTCACCGCGGTGAAGCCAAACGTGCCAGCCACGGTATTGCTCCAGGTATGGGCCCAGACCTGGTTGTCACTCTGCCTGAAAGCCAGCACGCCATTGGTAAGAATCACCCGGCCCAGCGGTTGCCCGCCGCGGATATCGGCCGTCAGTCGGCCCTCCGCATCCAGCGACAGGTCGGCCATCATCGGGCCGGAGACCTCGCCGTAATCGGTCCACCGGATGAACTGTCCGCAAAGCTGATTGCTCCGGGTGTAGTAGCCACCCGCCATGTAGAAACCCGGATTGCCCAACTCAATGTCCAGCATCCCCGGGTTCTGATAATCCGGCTGCCACATCACCGAGAGGTGACGGCTATCGGAATACTCCCATTCGCCCAGAAACAGCAGGGGGAAGCCCGAGCCAAGCAGGGTGCCATCCTTGTAGAAAGAGACGCCTTCAATGGGGCCGTTGGTATAATCGATGGATGCATTGATGACCAGCGGGTAGCCGGGACGGAAACTGGGCGTGTCCAAAACCACCAGCGGCACCGGCGCGGTGGAAGCGGGGCTGCCATCGGAGATTTCCAAGGAAATGGATTCAACGTCAATCTCTCCGCTTGAGAGCTTGTCCAAGGCGAGTCGTTTCAGCAGGACGGCATTGGTGGGGAAGGTAAAGGTGGCGACGAAATTCGAGGGTGTGGTCGGAACCGCAGTGTTGGGCGGATTGAGCACATTTGTGCGAATGGTCTGCCCGAGGGAATCGACATACTCCAGAACCTGGGCATGCGTGTTGCCGGGCGGGGTAAACATCCAGTTGCCGAAAATCATGGAACTCAGGGTGGCGGTCTTGCCCGCGATGCCGGAAATCTCCAAATCCTGGTACAAGATGGTTCCCAGTTTCGTGGCATCAAAGCCGGTGACCGTCGAATGCAACCGGGCAATGCCATCGCTCACCACGCCATTCGAAGCCCAATCCGCATTGGCCGCGTTCAGGAAATTGCTGCCCACCCGCCAGGCAAACCAGCCATCGTCAAAGGTGCCGTTGATCAGCTCACCCGTGGCATTCCGATCCGTTTTGAGACTGATAAAATCCGCGTAAAAATAGCCGGGAGAACCGCGGTGGATTTCGCAGGCCACCAGCCGCGAGGCATTGGCGGGCAACGTGACCGAGTTGGAATAGACGTTGAAGAGCGGCCCTGAGGAGAGGACAGGCTGCAAAACCACCTGCCGGTTGGTGACCCCACCGGTTTCCACATAGACGACCACCTGGGTCAGGGTGCCTCCTCCTCCCATGAGGCTGTTGATCGACATGGTGCCGACCAGGGTCAGGCCGCCCGCATTGGGCAGGCTCAGCTCCTGGCGAAGGATCACCCCGTTATAGAATGCGGGTGAGGGCGAGCCGGGATTGCAATCAATGACCCCGTTGGCGACCAGGCTCGGGTTGTTCTTCCAGTAGCTGGTTTCCGGCTCGGCGGGCGCCAATTCCCAATCGTTGGTGCCCTGGGTGAAACTGAAATTCTTGAGCAATTCCGCCCCGCTGGCGGGCGTTCCCATGACCAGCGCAAGCCCCATGGCCATCAGGCAGGCTTTGATGCCGAAGCCAATCGGCCTGGTCCTGATTGAGAGCCTCAGCTTGGCTAATAAGTATTCTTCAAGGGGCATGTTCATAATGGGCAGTCTATGGCGGCGGCGATGCCAGTCAAGCCATTACCCCGCAGCATCGTGGATTGCGAACCGGGAATTTCATTTGACCACGAAATATTCGAAAGAACTGGCGCGAATAGGGGAGCGATTTGTGGCCCAAGAGTTTGCGCGTGTGATTTGGTGGGAAGTGGAGTTTGCGCGCCTGCGCACGAAATTATTTCGGCTGCAACGTATTCAGACACGGTCGTTGACTGATTCGTTGTCAGTTCCATTTGCTAGGGTATTATGGCGTCAATCCCACATCTTTGGATGCCTCGTTTTTTGGTAGGCGTTTTTGGGGAAGCGGGTGGCAACTCGCGCTTGGTCATGGGCCAAGCTCCGCCGGCACGAGTGGATGGCGCGCGGTGGCGAGGCATCTCTAATGCGAGTGTTCCAAACCTGGTAGGTCCGCCGGCGGTGATTTTCGAATCGCTTTTGGGGTTGGGTGGGCGTAATTTAAACCCATGAAGCTCAAGAATCGCCGTCGTCCGGCCGCCGCGTGTTGGCGAATGGTGGAATGCTGGCATCTCTGAAAGGGCAATAGCAAGGCTGCTGGGACCCAAACTGGGAAAGGGTGAAGTGATTGAATGCATTATGAGAACGAAGTTTAACCGAACGCTCATGCTTGCGGCCCTGCTGGCCACCCACTTAAATATCGCCCGGGCGGATGAGACAACCGCGCTTTCGTTGGCCGGAGTCTGGAAATTCCGTCCCGACTCCGAAAACGTGGGCGTCGAGAAGAGGTGGTTCGCCGAAAAGCTGGACGACTCGGTTACGCTGCCCGGCACGACCGACACCAACCAGAAGGGGGTGTTCAAGGACGAACAGGCGGTGGATCGCCTCTCGCGGGTCTGGTATTGGAAAGGCCCCGCCTGGTATCAGCGGGAGGTGGTCATTCCTGAAGCCTGGAAGGGCAAGCGAATCACGCTGCTGCTGGAGCGCACCAAGACCACGCGGGTGTGGGTGGACGACAAGGATTGCGGCGCTGAAGACACCCTCAGTGCTCCGCAGGTTTTCGACCTGACAGTACGCGAAAAGATGGTAAAGCGGGATACGCCCAGAAAATGCGAGTTTTCTGGGCTTTTTCGCGATTTTATAGCGCCGGGAGACCGTCGGTTATAGCCGTAGCGTTGGGCGGGGCGGGGCTTGACGAAGGCCAGTTTTATGATCCAGTATGATCCATGCGCATTATCAAAGCCCGGCCCGCAAATAAGAACGGCAAAGCGGCATGGCGGGTGGTTGTTCCCGGCGATATGACCGCCAACGGCAAACAGACCCAACGATGGTTTCCTGATGCCGTATCGGCGAAGGAATTCGCCGGAACTCTCAACTCCCAAAGGACCGGGACGGCAACCAGATTGATTGGCCTGCCCCAGGCGACCCAAGCACAGATCCTCCGCGCATTGGATATCCTGGGGAACCGGGCGGATGAAATTGAGGATGCTGCCAGCTTGTGGATCCGCACTGCGCCCACGGCGAAAATGACTCTCGATACGCTGATCGCTGAGGTGACGACCGCCAAGGCGGCCGCTGGCCTGCGGCCGGCCTCTCTGCGAGGACTGAAGGCGTCCCTGAAAGCCTTCCGGGCCGGTGGCAGGGGGGCAAAGCAAATCTGCGACGTTACCCCAAACGAAGTTGCCGAATGGATTGCCGGCCAGGATGTCGCGGCAGCCACCCGGCTCGGGCGGCTGATCGACGTTTGCACGCTGTTCAGCTACGCAGTGAAACGGGGATACTTGGCGAAGAATCCGGCCAAGGCCATCGATAAGCCGCTGCGGGATGAGAAACCGCCGGGGATTCTGACGGTGGAGCAATGCAAGGTGATCCTGCGGCGGGCCATGGCCGACGGGCCTGACTTGGCCCGGTTCGTGGCAATTCAGTTGTTTGGCGGGCTGAGGCCTGCGGAGGCATGGAAGATAACGGAGGAACACATTCTGGCGGACCATATCAATATCACGGCGGCGATTGCCAAAGGCAGGCGGCGGCGGTTGGTCTCGATCAATCCGACGCTGCGGGCATGGCTCGACCTGGGCGGCAAACTGGAGGCCAAAAACCGCTGGCGGCGGTGGAATGTGGTGCACCTGGGGAAGG
>CAIYYI010000644.1 GCA_903930345.1 uncultured Verrucomicrobiota bacterium | reverse complement strand
GTCGCCGCCGGCGCCCTCCGCGCCAATGCGGCTACCAACGCTAATATGGCCGGCACGCTAGTCCAACGGGATGCCAGCGGAAACTTTGCGGCGGGTACCATCACGGCCGATTTTAATGGCAACGGAGCAAACCTCACCAATCTTAACGCCAGCGCGGTTGCTGCGGGCACGCTGGCCGATGCACGCCTCTCCAGTAACGTGGCGCTACTGGATACAGACCAGACGTTCATCGGTACAAACACGTTTTCTGGCCGTGTACAGATGACCAACGCCGCCAACACCGTGGCGGGAACCTTCACCGGCGACGGCGCCGGTCTGACCAATCTACCCATTGTCGCTGCCTCGCTCCCGTCAGGGGTCTTGCTAGCGTCCACCCTGGCTCAGGACACAGCCCTGATTGCCAGCGGCTATCGCCTGGCAATGTCCAGCCCGGCAGCAGCCTGGGTGAATGGTTCGACCAGCAACGCCCCGTTAGCGCGTTCCGGGCACTCAGCAGTCTGGTCCGGACAGGCGCTGCTGATTTGGGGGGGCAATCTCGGAGGTGGTACGTTTTCGTCGGCAGGCGGCATGTATCGTCCAGACTCGGATATTTGGGGGCTCATTTCCACCGTTGGAGCGCCGTCGGCGCGCAGTGGACACACGACCGTTTGGAGCGGCACGGAGATGATCGTCTGGGGTGGTTCCGGAACGTCCGGTAATTACCTCGGCACCGGCGGGCGATATGCTCCGGATACACAGGCATGGACAACCATGGCCACAAACGGCGCTCCCGCCGGGCGCAATGGACACGTGGCGGTTTGGACCGGTAACCGGATGTTGATTTGGGGGGGAGTGAATCCTGCCAACCTGCTCGACGATGGTGGTCTCTACGATCCGGCTTCAAACGCTTGGACTCCGCTAACTATTCCTAATCCGCCTGAAGCCCGTATGAACGCGGTTGCCGTCTGGGCCAATGACCGCCTGATTGTGTGGGGTGGGGAAGGGGCTTCCGGAGAACTCGCCACGGGCGCGCAACTCACTTTTACCAATGGCGTACCAGCGACATGGACAACCTTGAGTGTGGCCAATGCGCCTTCTCCGCGCACCAAACATTCCGCTGTTTGGACGGACGACCAGGTGATTGTGTGGGGTGGCCAGGCGGGTGGTGTTCCGCTCGGTGATGGTGCTGCCTACCAAGTGCGAACGGATGCCTGGCAACCACTTTCCACCACCAACGCGCCCACCCCTCGGTATGGCCAAGCCGGCCTCTGGACCGGGGCCGAGATGCTCATCGTCGGCGGTGCCAACGCTGCTGGCGCGCTTTCAACCAGCGCCGCTTATGATCCTGGTACCGGGCTATGGCGTGCCTTAAGCAACACGGGGAATCCATTGGCTCGCAGCGGACCGGGGGCGGTTTGGTCTGGCACAGAAATACTCGTCTTTGGTGGTATATCCGGCTCCCAACCGGTGGCCACCCTGCAACGTCTCTTCCCCCAATCCGCTTGGTATTTTTATCGCAAACTATGAAAAACCTCTTTCTTAACACTTGGTTCGCGGTTCGCAGTCGGTGGTCTTGTGGTCCCATAGTGCTACTGCCCCTGTTCCTGTTATCGGCGCCGCTCGCCCGCGCCCAGTGGGTCACGCAAACCATCAGCCTCAAGACCGGCTGGAATGCCGTTTACCTTCACGTGGATGCCTCGTATGACAGCCTGCCCAACCTGGTTGGTGCGGATCTCAGCAACCCCATCTTCGAAGTCTGGCGCTGGCTGCCGGCGATTTCCACGGCGCAATTTGTCCAATCACCCTTGCAACCGGTGGCCAACGCCCAGTGGGCCAGTTGGAACCGTAACGCCGCCACCGACCAGTTGCTCCAGCGTCTCATCGGCAACTCCGCCTATCTTGTTCGCTCGGCTTCAAATTACACCTGGACCGTTAAGGGCAAGCCGCTTCCGCCTGTTTATGAGTGGACTACCACCGGCCTGAACTTCCTCGGCTTTCCCACTCAGCCAACCACCCCGCCTACATTTGACGCTTTCCTCTCCCAAGCCCCGACGCTCCAGGCCAACGCCGAGGTTTACTACTATCCAGGCGGTGAACTGGGATCGAATAACCCCGCCAAACTCTACTACCTCCGTTCTCAAACGGTCACTCGCGGCCAAGCCTACTGGATTCGTTCCGGCACCTTGTATAATCGCTATTATGCCCCTTTCGAGTTGGGGCTCTCAGGTAGCGCGATGGACTTCAGCACCAACCAGAATACCGTCAGTCTGCGGTTGCGCAATCTCACCGCCAGCAGCCTGACCGTCAACCTTCAACTCGTCGCCTCCGAGGCTCCGCCGACTGGACAATCGGCCATTGTCGGCACCCCGCCGCTGTTACTCCGAGGCGTGTTGAATATGACCAATCTCACTTACTCCTGCACCAACCTGCCGATCGGTTCGCCGAGTTCCTGGACCTTGGCCGCCCAGGGCTTGACTGGCTCCGAAGTTGAAGTCGTGCTGGGCCTCAACCGCTCGGCTATGGCTGGCAATGTGGGTGATTTGTTCGCCGGCGTCTTGCGCTTCACCGATTCGCTCGGCCAATGCCAGGTGGACGCACCGGTTTCCGCGAATGTCGGCAACACCGCCGGCCTTTGGATCGGGGCGGCGGCGGTCACCCAAGTCGGCGAGTATCTCAAAACGTACGCCAGTGGGGCCGCCAACCCCATCCTAGTCACCAACGGTACCATGGTCACCACCAATGGTCGTGTCTTCTCCACCAACGGCGCTTATGTTGTCACCGGTATCAATACCAATTTGGGTTCCGTCCCTAGTGCCTATCCGCTGCGTCTCATCATCCACAACCCGGCAGGTGGTGGTCCCGCCGTGCTACTCCAGCGCGTCTTTTGCGGTACCGACTTGTGGTCCAACAGTGTCGTGACCACGGCTGAATCTGTTCTGAATCCTGCGCGTCTCGCGAGCGCACGCCGTATCAGCGCCGTGCATCTGCCTTGGTCTGCCGTCAATACCCCGTGGGCCTTTAGCGGTAATCTTGGCAGCGGTAGCCTCCTGACCGCCACGGTTACCGACAGTTACCAGAACCGCGCCTCCAATCCCTTCCTTCACGGTTACCATCCTGACCATGATAACTTGAACTCCACTTTTACGCAGGAATTATCTCAAGGCAGCGAGTCCTTTACCATCGAACGCCAGATCACCCTTCAGGTCACCCCGCCGGCCACGGATTTTGCCAGTCTCACCACTGGCAATCAGAGCCTGACTGGCACCTACCTGGAG
>CAIYYI010000643.1 GCA_903930345.1 uncultured Verrucomicrobiota bacterium | reverse complement strand
TTATTTTCGAATAGCCCTGCGGGTTCACCTGCCGGACCCTGGCCAGCAGCGTCTGGCCGATTCGCAAAGGCAGCCAGGAACCCTTACCGCTGTGCTCCAAGATCAAGTCCGTGCCTTCCACCCGGGTCGAGATGCCGGCCGCAGTGGTGTACAACACCGCCTGTCCGGTATCCGGTATCTCGTTGAGGCCGACGGGGGTGGATTTTCCGTTCGGCCAGACCACGGCGAAGGAGTTCAGAGCGTTGGTGATGTGAGGCTCCCCCTTGGCATCCAGATAAAAGAAGGCCCGATCCTCCCCGGGGCTGCTGACCAGTTCGCCACCGCGGAGGATTTGCAGATTCCTGGTATCGCCGGCAAAGGGCCGCTCGATATAGAAATAATCGCCGTTGATGGCCGCGATCGCCCGTCCGACTTGAGGGTTGATGAACTGAACTTGTTTGGATAGCACCGCCATGCCTATCTGGTCATTGCCGCCGAGCGTGGTATGCAGCTCGAGGTCCTTCTGAGAACGGTCAATTCTGACCACATTCACTGCGAGAGGAATTCGCGGATAGGTATCACAGTAGTAGGCCGCTCCCGGAGCCTGCCAGACCGGCTGATTCGTGGCGGCCTGGCCGGGCATAGTGGCCAGGACCAGCCCGCCGATCAGCGCCAGTCCCAAAATTAAAGCATTCTCCCCGCGTTTCCTCAACCCGACCGGTCTGACATCTTCCAAGCTGATCATTAAACCTTTCTCGGCAATTTCTTTGCTGTGGTTCGTTATTGAACTCGGGCGTTGATGCCTTACGTACTCTATGCCCAGAGAGGCGTCAAGTCCCCATATGTTCTTGGGAGTGATTCTCTTCGGCGGGAAGGGAAAAACCGCCTTGGCTGTATCTCGGGCGATACAGCCAAGGCGGTCAAACTCCGAATCGGCGGGTTACACCCGTTTTATTGTTTCACGCGGGCGCGGTAGAACCCATGCGCCACGGGTTGGTTGGTTTCCTGGTAGCTCATGAGACCATCCCAACCGACGGTAACCGTCTGGACGGTGGTCCAAGTGGTCAAGTCGGTGCTGCGCTGGATCTCATAGGCCGTGCCCGCATCGCCCGTGAATTGAACCGTCAACGGACCGGTTCCCCGGTTGAGAACGACCCTATTAATAACGTCCAATCCAACCACATGCACAAACACCGTCGCCATGGATTGCCCCCCCTGCCCATCCGCCACACGGTAGCTGAAGGTGTCGCTTCCTTTGAAACCAGCAGCGGGCTGATACACCACCACCTGATTCGAAAGGATGAGGGTCGCCCCTTGGGCAGAAACCGGGGCCACCCATTCCAAGTTGAGCGGGTCCGCATCCGGATCCAGGTCATTGACCATCAGATTGGTGCTGGAGATCAGCAAGGCTTTTCCTTCCCGAGTCCCTGCGTAATCGTTTGATGACCATGGAATTCGGTTGGTGAACGTGAGGTTGGCCACCTGGCTGGTCATGCGGCTGGATGCATTGTTGACCACCACAAAATAGTCGCCCGCGTTGACCCAGGCGAGGTTGGTCAGCACCAAGACCGGATTATTGGCCCCGGAGATCACCGCGTTGGCAAAGTACCATTGATAGCTCAAGGTCCCGGTGCCACGGGCCTGCACATTGAACTGACCCGTGGTGTTGCGCGCCGTGGTCAGGCTGCCTGGCTGCTGGGTGATTTCCAGCGCATAGACCAGCGGTAGCGGTCCGCCCGCCGACCAGTTGGCAGGTTCATCACCGAACCCGCTTGGACTGAGCCGTTGCAACGACAAACCGGTGCCATCCGCAGTCGCCGGCCAAGGAGCCAGATCCCGGTAATGCACCCGATCCAGCAACACGAAGGAGACTTGGGCAAGATTGGTGCTGAGGATGGCCGGCATGAACAATTCAACACTGTCATCATTATTCGCCAATTTGCCCTGGTAAGGTCCGAAGGTGGCAAAGTTCGTGGGCAATGAGTACAGCCTGCGGAAGGCGTCCAACGCGGCGGTGTTCGTAGCGGGGTCAAAGCTGACCACCAGCAGTTCCGCACCCGGTGCCAGCACGACGCCCGGCGGGAAGTCGAATTTCACCGCGTCATCAAGCCGCCAGGTGTTGCTGGGATACTGCGTGTCAAACAGCGGTACCGGGACGGTGCTGTGATTGACCAACCGGATGTATTCGTCCTGCACATTGTCGTTGGTGCCGATATCGGGCGGGTGGTACATGATTTCGCTCACCACCACCGGGCTGACAAACGGAGGCAGGTTGGTTGCCCCGGTGCCAGAGCGGAATTCCACCAGGCTGGAGGCATCATCCCGACCGAAAGAACGGGCGCTGGCAGGGAAAATACTGTTGCGACCATCGCTGGTGATATAATGCGCGAACGACATCCCGGGGAAAGAAGGCCCGAACTTGAAGGACGTGCGATACCCCGTGAGCTGACCACCCGCGTTCGCGGTGGAGAGGAAAACCTCCTCACCCTTGGTGGAACTCAGGGCAAAGGATTGGGCCGGATTATTGATCGGATCACTGTTGAACTGGTGCTCATAGACCACCAGGAAACCGTGGGCCGGAACGATCGCACCCGGATAAAGCGGGTACTTTCGAAGCGCATCTGTCGCATCGCTCAGAAACCAACCGCTCACGTCCACGGGTTGGTCCGTATTATTGCGCAGCTCAATGGCATCCTCCAAGGGGCTATCCGAATTGGCAAGCACCTCATTGATGGTGACACTCGTCAACGGCAGGTAATTCATTTCACCCGGCGAGGGCGTTTTCGGGAACATGGCAACGCTGGCCGCTCCATCGGGGAATCGGCCTTCAGAGGAATCCAGAACGGTGACCAGGTAGGTGACCGTGTCAATAAAGGCACCCTGTGACGGGGAGTACAGGCCGATTGCTTCAGCCGTGTTGTTCAGGCGGAAGTTCACATGATCGGCGCGTCCGGCCGCACTGTAGTTATTGTCGGCCCAGATGCGCAAATACCCGTTGGTGCTGGCCCCGATGAACGAGAGCGGCAGGAGGGTGCTCATCTGCGGCACGGAAAGCGTGTCCGTGAGGGTCAAGCCGCCAATCGCCACCGGTTGGGCATTGGGGTTGTAGATTTCAAACCAATCATCACCGGAGGCCGGCCGGGGCATCCACTCATTGATGCGCAGGGCATTCACATCGCCCAAGGCCGAAACTGCCAGGTTGGCACTATCCGCTGTCGGCAGGGTCAGTCTCCAAGTCCCGGTGCCATTGGGCACCCGCCCGATGGAGTAATCCGGAATCTGGATGCCATAATTGATGGAGGACAACAGACTGGCCCCATTGGCAATGGAATCATAAAAGTAAACCGCTCCGCCAGCGGAAGTCAGCCCAAAGCCGGTGTTCGTGCCGGACATCGGCTGATTCGCCTCGAAACGAAGCCTCAAATAACCGTTGCCCGCAATCACAGTCCCCGGTTCGAAGACCCAACGACGGGGATTGGCGAGATCATCCGTGAGGCTGTAGTCCGAAAGATTGATGGGACTGGCCGAATTGTTATAAAGCTCCACCCAATCCGGCGTGGTGCCGTCCGGTTCCGGCAGATTGGCATTGATCGCCAAAACCTCATTGAGCACCACAAACTGGTTGGTGGCGGCGCTGCCGACCAGCGGATTGCCGCTGCCCGGGGTCGGCTGGGAGAGGATCGCGATATTCAGGCTGCCGTTCGGGCTGCGCCCCTGGGAGGCATCCGGCGACTGGTTCACATACACGATTCGATCAAGGATTTGCAGGCTGGCATCGGTCAGAGTCACCGCGCCCAGATCGTAACCCAACGTGAAGTTGAGGTGATGGGGGCCGGCATTGGTATTGTCATCTGCCAGCAACACCACAAAGCCTCCCGGAGCGACGTAGCTCAGCGGAGCAAACGCGAACTGGTCAAGGTAACTGCTGGTTTCCTCACTCAAATGCAATCCCTCCAACGACACCGGCAAGGTCTCGGGATTGAAGAGCTCAATGAAATCAGTGTCAAAAAGCAGACCTCCCGAGGCCAGCCACTCGTTGATCCGCAGGCGGGACGGGCTGCCCAAACCAGCCACCTGGTTGGGAGCACCAAGGGTGGGCAAGGTCAGGCCCCACTGGCCATTGTGCAGACGACCAATGGAGTAATCGGAAACCTGGAACCCAAAAGACACTGAGTCCAAACGAACGCCGCCTGCCAGCGCGCTGTCATAGATCGCCACCTGACCGCCGTCTTTGTTCAGGCCAAAGCCCAAATGCAGTCCGGAAGTGCCATCGGGGTTATTGGCAAAGACCACCAGAAACTGACCGGCACCCAGCCAGGTGTTGGACGGGAACACATACTTCTCCGGATCCGCCGGATCATCAGAAATGGACATGCCACCCAGATCGACCAAGGCAGAGCCGGTGTTGACCAACTCAATGGCATCCGGCGTCGTTCCCTCATGCAGGAAGGAGCGGGTGTTGCTGGCCAGCACCTCGTTGATGCGGATGGCCGAGGCTCCGGTGTTAACCGTCCAGGTGTGGGAAACCGTCTCGTTGGTGACGGTCTGCCAGACACCCGCCCAGTTTTTGCCAATCACCCCGACAGTGTAGTTGCCATTGAGCAGATTCGACAGCACCAGCGGGGCGGTCACCGGGGTTTCCCCAAGGGAATATTCTCCGCCATTGATGCGATAGCGGTAATGGGTGATGCCAGGGCCATCGACCGTCAGAGTCACGCGCGTCAACGGCGAAGGGGAGATGGGTTCGCCCGTGACATTGGCCCCGCCCCGCACGAGACCACCCATGTCCAGACCATTGGGTCCGGCCGCCACCGCCGGGGAATTTGCCAATAACCGGAAATCATTGCTGATGGTCTGCCAGAGCACGTTGGTGCCGGAGTAGGTCAGCAAGGGATTCAGGAGCGCATTGCCGTTGGTCAGGCCAAAGTAATCCGCAGCCGAAGAGAGGTTGCGCGACATTGTGATTTCCGTGCTGCCAAAGGTGGGATCGTTGACATAGACGTTCTCAAAATTGGTGGCGGTGTTCCAGATGATGTTGCCACTCAGGTAAACACCCCGTCCAGGGGTGACGCCTTCACCACGACGCAACGGCTCATCAAAATTAACCACTGCCGAAGCCATGTTCACGAACGTGTTGTTGATGACCTGGTAGTAGTTGCCTTCCTTGGCCAGCACCCCGTGGTCACAATTATAGAACAGGTTGCGGACCACCATGATGTGGGAGGTGTTGCCACTATCGGCCCCACCGGAAATGGCGCTGGCTGTGTCTGCCGCACTGCCGTTGCGATCATAGCCGTTCATGAAGACATTACCCTCGATGTGGGTGTCCGTGCCGTCCAGGTCTAGGACGTCATCCACCGCCGAGGAGAAAACGTTGTTCAAGACTTGGAGGATGGCATTGGGCCGTTGGCCACCCGTGAAATCAATCACATCCTGCACCCCGCCCGAAGGCGAACCAAAGAAGTTGCCATCAATGATGGCCTGGGCGTTGGTCGGCAATCCGTGGCCGGTGATGAGTTCAACTGCGGCTGGAATATTGGGCAGGATGGAATTGCGCAGGACAAAGGACGCGTAATTCAGTGTGATGTACTGGGTGGTGGAGTTCGTGAACGTCAACCGGTCCATGTAGGCGGTTGAGTAATTGATATTGATGTTCTGACCGGCTGAACCGCCGCCATCAAAGTCCACGCACACGAGACGGGATTCCGCCGTGCCATTGTTCAGATGGATGCGACCCCAAGTCGGCGTCGTGCCCGGCTGACGCATGAAGCGGATGCGCTGAGTCGCAGTGCCTTCGGCCAGCAGCCGACCAGTGCCGGTGACCGTGATGCCAGCCCCGGCGGCGAAGTACACCGTGGTGCCCGGCTGAATGATGAGAACTCCGCCATTGCCGACTGTGATAGTGCTGTTCACCAGGTATGGCCCGCCGGCGGACGTCCAGGTGGTGCTGGTGGTGATGCTGGTGGTCCCGACGGTGGCGACGGTGCCCTTATCGTACCAGACAGAGATATTGGTGGTGGCAAAGGCGGCCCCGGTCGCATCCAGACTCTGCACCTGAACCTGGTTAAACCCGGGTTGCAGATTGGCAGTGCCGCTCCACTTGGCTTCCCAGGCTGTCCACGTTGCCAACGAACCATTCACCCGCACCGTCCGGGTCTTGACGGCGTTGCCAAAGCCCTGCAGCAACAAACTGGGCGAGGTGGTGTAGAAAACACCGTTGCTCGTGGCCAAGGATGCGATGTTGGTGATGGTCAAATTCTGCGGAATCTGGCTCAACACGTTAAGATAGCGATCATTGGCCCAAGCCTTCATGCCGCTGATGGTGCCGGCCACGTTGCCAGAGCCTTGCGGCACCACGCCGCCGAGAATCTGATCCAGCGTGGCACCAAGCTCAGCCGGAGAGAAAGTGGTGTCGCACAAACGCTTGAGTTCCGCGTAGTACAGCGGGGCGAAATCGGGCCACTTGAGAAACTTGTTGGCAAAGGGACTGGCTCCAGTGGTGCGAAATACTGAATGAGTGGTGATGGTGCGCCCGGAGTCTCCCTCACCAAAATCCGTATCATGATCATGCGGGAAGAGGATGGCACGACGATCCTTCAGACCGATGTACATGGAATAGTCGTCCGCAACACCGTCGCTGCCCAGCGCGGTTTCATTATACCCCAGCATGCTCAACACCGCGAAGTAACGCAGCACCGCCTCGACGTTGAGCACCTGACTGACGGCGGCCGTGTAATTGCTGTCCGGGGTATTGTTCAGCACGTAGGTGAGCCAGAACAGGTCATTCCAATCGTTTTCTGTGCCATTGGATGACTTGGCATAATTGTAACCACCGGTGATGTAGCTGGTGAAATTGGAACCGCGATAGGTCAAGTCAGCCGTGCGCATGCAACGATACACATTGCCAGCGGGGTCATCTGGGTACTGGTTAGCCGCGAAGTCCCCATCCAGCGATTCCAAGTGGATATAGCATCCATATTGCGATGAACCCGCGTTGGCGAGATCCACCCCGTTCAGGCGCAGACGGACCAACCGTCCCTCCTCCGTGGCCATGCCTGACTTGCGCGACAGCACGCTGCCCGCGATTTGGGAGTGGGTGTACCGTGAGTTCAGGTTGAAGGAGGTCACCCCTTTCCAACGATTATCACTCGGAACCTTGACCCGGAAATTGTGCGGAACCGCCGTGCGGGTGCCGTTACCACGGTTGCGGATGCCACAGAGATACCGAATTTCGGCGCCCCGATAATCGGCAGACACCAGAGTGGTGTTCATCTCGGCGTCAATGAGACGATTGAGATTGTCATTGGCCCACACATTATTTAGTTCCACCCGCTCTGCCGCCGTGATGATCAGGCGATAACTCGGCTGCGCATACAGGGTCGCCGCCGTGTCATCCACCTGATAAAGGGCATTGGCCACCTGCCCCAAAGAAACCCCGTTGGTTTCATAGGCCGGAGCGGGCCAGGTGCGCCGATTGCCCTGGCCATCCACCGCTTCGACATAGAACTCCATGATCGAATTATTGACCTGGGCCGGAACCACCGCGCCGAAAATGCGATCACCCGAGGCCCCATCATTGTGGAGACCGTCATCACTCATCGACAAGGTGCCAAATGCTGGTGGAGTGGTGGTGGTGGCGCTGCGCCAGTAGAGCGTGACCGCCCCCAGAGTGGCTTGTTCGTCCAACACCCGGGCGGTAATGGTGACCGGGTTGCTGGAAGTCGGGATGGCCGGCTGGTGGGCCACCTCCAGGATCAACGGGGCCGAGTTGGTGGCCGTCACGCTGTTGGCCGCCCCAGGGGTGCCATTGGTGGAGGCGCTGGCCGACCAATTCTGGCCATGCTTATTGGGCAACTGTTGGTTGACCAATTCAAAACTGCGACCGACTCCGTCCGCGGCGCAATACCACTTCCAGCCTCGGAAATTGCCGTAATAAATCGGTCCGCGAACCCGGGTCGCCCAGTCGCCATCCGTCGCGTAGGTGACCGCATTGCCCGCCTGGCCATCGGCGGTCTCCAGAGCCACTTTTTCATCGCTGTTGCTCAGGCGGCCGACCCAGCCGCCGATCACATTGGTCACCGCCGGGTAAAGCGTGCGGAAGGCCGCCACGTTGGCGGCCACGACCAAATACTGACCGGGTGCCATGGTGACGTTGGGGAACACAAACTCCAGCCCGCTCTTGAAGCGCCAGCCGGTCAGATTCACCGGTGAAATGCCGGTATTATACAGTTCAATCCACTCATCATTGGTACGGTGTGAAGCCGGGTTGAACATGATTTCATTGATGACGATGTCGTTCGCCGACTGCGCGTTGGGATCGACGAAGTAAGTCCATTCCCCGCCCGCAAAGGCATTGGGCGGCACGCCGAAATCCTGAATGCCATGGCCCGGCACCCAGGCAACCTCCACCGCACCGGTCAATCCGGTGGCGGGATAGAAGGTGTAAGGGCCGGCCCCCGAGCCGGTCATCTGGACAGCGGGCTGGCTGTTGAAGCGCAGATCCGCCGCCTCGATGCCGGTGACCGGCTCATTGAAGAGTATTGTGACCGAGGGGAGGTCACGCACCGTTACGCCCGGGTTGGGAGTCACCGAAGCCTGGGACGGCGGCACAGTGTCGGGAGTGGTGTACTGCCAGGTGGCTCCGAAGCCTTGGGCATCAAAGGCATTGGGTTGGGCGGCCCAATCCGTGATGCCGTGTCCGTAAACCCAGGTGATCTGAACCACGGAAGCGTTGGGCACCGGGAATTGGAAAGTATAAACCGATCCCGCCCCGGAGACCGTGGTGGCCCCCATCCCGTTCACCAGCAGGTCGCCCGCATTGACGTTGCTGACCGACTCCGAGAAGGTCACCGTCAGACTGGTCAGGTTGGTGACCGATGAACCGGCGACCGGAACCTGGCTGACGATCATGGGAGGTACCCGATCCGCCAAAGGCACGTACCAGCGGGCGGTGATTCCCACGGCGTCAAAGGTGGCCGCCGCATCGGTGCTGTTGGCGATCCCGTGGTTGCCTGCCCAGCCAAACCAAACCGTCCCGAATGCAGGTTGGGCGAAGGTGAACACGTAGGTTGAACCACTGCCTGAGACCGTGGCGGCCGACAGCCCATTGACCAGCAGGTCAGCCGCATCCACTCCGGTCACCGCCGTGGAGAAGGTCACCTGCACCTGCGTCAACTGGCCAAGCTCCACGCCCGCAGCCGGACTGACCGCCACCACGAAGGGGCTGTTGGGGCGCACGAGTTGATAGCTGAAAACAGCATCGCCGACGGCACCATTGAAGGCCTTGATGGCGGCATCGGTATCCGCAATTCCATGGGCGGACGCCCAAGTCACCGCCACGTTGCCATACGCAGGCTGCGAGAAGGAGAACACGAAGTTGCTGCCCGAGCCGGTCATGCCGGTGGCCGGCACCCCGTTGATGAGCAGATCCGAAGCATTCACCCCGGTCACATTTTCACTGAACCCAATGGCCAGGCTGGTGAAAGCGGTGACGGAACCCGGCAAGGGGGAGACCTGAACAATGCGCGGGGCTTCATAGGCGGCACCGCCCAAAGTGCCCGACAGGAGCAGGTTGATCAAAAAGTCCGAGCTGGTCAGGCCGCTGTTCATTGCGTGAATCGCCACCACGTTGGTGCCCTCCTGCAGCAACCCTGCGATGCTGCTCAAGTGGATGTCATCCATCACCACCGGTTCAGCCGCGTTGGAACCCGCCTGATTGTAAGCCACTTCGCCGCTTCCCGCAACGCGAATGCGCGCCACATTCACGCCGTTGACCCAAAGAATGTAACCATCATCCACATAGGATTGCACATTGATCTCCTTGATGGTCGTCGCATTGGTCAACTGGAACTCGTGCCGCAGAAAAACGCCCAGATGCACATTCTGCATGTTGGTGAGCTGCGTGTTTCCCGTGAAGGCCACCGGGGTGCCATCCACATCGTAATAGAAAGGCGCCAGACCACTGCTCCACAAGGAGGTATCGTAACTGGGCAGTCGCCAGGCACCCAATGTTCCAGGCGGCTCACTGGTGGCGCGGAAATAGGAATAGAGCGCGTTGGTGGCCACCAAGGGGATCTGCGGGCCGGTCAGGGTGTAAGTCCAGGCGCTGCCCTCCACAAAACGGTTGGGGGGATTGGCCTGGTCCATGATATTGGCCGCCCCGCTCCAGCGGACGGTCACCATGCCCGGATTCGGCTGGGCAAACAGGAAGGTGAAGGTGTTGCCGCTGCCGCTCACGGCGGTGGCATTGACCCCATTCACCTGCAGGTCCGTTGCGTCCACCCCCACCACCGGCTTGCTGAAAGCGATCGTCACATACGTCAGACCCGCCACGGTACTGCCCGCCGGCGGCGTCAGGGAGGAGATGATCGGCGGAGTGATATCCAGCAACAGGTAGGACCAGGCGGCGTTTGTGCCCGTGGCCTCAAAACCGACCGGCGGCAGGCCCAGATCCACAATGCCATGATCCAGCGCCCAGGCAACGGTGACGTTGCCTTGCAGCGGCTGCGTGAAAGCGAAAGTGTAGTTGCTGCCCGAGCCGGTCAGGGAGGTGGCCGGGCTGCCGTTGATGAGCAGGTCTGAGGCATTCACCCCGGTCACCGACTCGCTGAACCGAACCGCCACGCTGGTCAGGCTGCCCACCCCGGAACCGGGCGTCGGCGTAATCTGTGCCACAACCGGCGCCGGCTGATTGACAATCTGGTATTTCCAGGTGGCCCCGGGCATGGTGGCCACGAATCCGTTGGCCGGAACCTCCTGATCGGTGATCCCATGATTCACCGCCCAGGTGACCGAGGCGGTTCCGTAGCCAGGCGGAACAAAGGAGAAGACGTAGTTGCTGCCGCCCCCCGTCATATTGGTGGCCGCCACCCCGTTGACCAGCAGATCAGAAGCGTTCACGCCAATCACCGGTTCACTGAAATTGACGGTGATCGTGCGCAGGTTCAGCAAATTGGTTCCGGCCGGAGGATCCTGGGAAACCACGATCGGAGCGCTGGGGTTGATGAGGTAGATCCGGGCGGTGGCCCCGGCGCCCACACTGTTGAAGGCGTTGGCCGGCAACGCCAGGTCCAGAATGCCGTGCCCGGCCTCCCAAGTCAAATCAACCACCCCGTAGGGGGGCTGGACAAAGCCGAAAGTGAATACATTGCTGCCGCCGGACAGGGTGCTGGCGGGAACCCCATTCACCAGCAGGTCGCTGGCATCCACATTGGTCACCCCTTCACTGAAGGTCACCCGCACACTGGTGAGGCTCGAAACAACGCTTCCCGAGGCAGGCGACCAGGTGGTGATGACCGGTGCCTGGCGGTCCACCAGGGTGAACGACCATTGCGCTGCCAGCGCGGCACCATCAAACGGCGCCGCCGGCGCGCCCAAGTCGGTGATCCCAGCGTTCCCCGCCCAGGAGACCTGAACCAGGCCGTAGGCAGGCTGGGCGACCCCAAACAGATAATTGCTGCCTGAACCACTCACGCTGAGTGCCGGAGCACCATTGACCAGCAGGTCCGTGGCGTCCACTCCGGTCACATTTTCGCTGAACGTGACGGAGACGGAGGTCAGATTGCTGACCGTGGCAGATTGGGCCGGGACACGCACCGCAATGACCGGTGCAGGCTGGTTGACCAACGTGTAGCCCCACGTGGCCCCCGGATGGGTGCTGGCGAACTGATCCAGCGGATTGGCGGTGCTGGCGATGCCATGATTGGTGCTCCAAGTCACCTGTACTGAGCCATAAGCCGGCTGGGCAAACGTGAAATGATAACTGTTGCTGCCGCCATTCACACTGGTGGCTGGAACGCCATTCACCAGCAGATCCGCCGCATCCACGTTGCTCACCGGCAGACTGAAACCAACGGTGATACCGGTCAACTCCCGCAGCAACGTACCAGCCAAGGGAACCTGAGAGGCCACCACCGGAGCGTTGGAATTGACGAGGAAAACCTGCCAGGCATCGGCGAGCGTGGCGTCAAACGGATGGGCCGGGACATCGGTATCCACAATGGCCTGATTGGTCGCCCAGGCAAAAACAACCGGTCCGTAGGAAGGTTGCGCAAACTCGAAGGTCCATGCGGTATTGGTGCCCGTGACCGACACAGCCGCCACCCCGTTGACCAGGAGATCGCCCGCCATCACCTGGATCACCGGCTTGCTAAACTCCACTGAGGCGGAGGTCAGGGCATTGAGATAAGCACCGCTGGCTGGATTGGCCGAGACCAATACCGGGTTGACGGCAAACGGGTAGCCGTTGATCCAGACCGGCCCATTGACCAGCGTGCCGCTCACGTTCCGACCGGAGGAGTCTGACGCAGTGGTGCCGTTGGTTTCGTTCAGCCCCCAACGGGCCACCAGACCCGTCTCCGCCACAATCTCCTTGGTGAGATTGTTGGTGATCTGCAGCGGTGTCCGGGTATAATTCCAGACGCGCACCTCATCCATCACACCGGCAAAATAGCCCGCCGGCACCCCGGCGGAAGTCAAAGCCGTTCCCAGCGCCGCGTGCTGAATGCTGTCGGCCCGGAGCGGCAGACCAATCACGGTGGTCACATCCAACTCGCCGTTGACATAAATGCGCCAGGTGGTGCCGTCATAAGTCAACGCGGTGTGCGTCCAGGTGTTGACCGGTATGGCATGGGTGCCGATTGCCGGGTGATTCAAGCCCAGCGTCGTGCCGCCGATTCCCTCTTCGAAGTCGGCCATCAATACGCCGTCTGTCGCCCGAATCCCCAGGAAATAGTTCATATCCCGGTTATCGCCATCGGCTTCTCCACGTCCTTTGGAGATAAGGGGGATCGCCGTCACACCGCCGCCCCCCGTATTGCCAGTCACCCCACCGCCGGTCCATTTCACCCAAGCCTCCAGGGTGAGGGCGGCCAAACCAAGATTGGTATTCGCCCCGAAGGTGACATAATCATCGACGCCATCGAATTGTAGTCCCCCGTAGTTGGATAACAATTGAACCACGACCCGCACCGGGGCGGAGGTGGTGGCCAAGCCCAGACCATCCACCGCCACGGCGGTCAGGTTATGGGTGCCAGCGGTCAGGCCCGACCAGTTGAACACATACGGGCTCGCCGAGTCCACGCCCAGATATTTGCCGTTCTCATAGAATAGCACGTGTGACAGGTTGCCCTCGGCATCCCCGGCCGTTGCCGTGATATTGACCGTGTCAAAGGTGGAAAACAGCGTGTTGGCAACTGGCGAGGTGATGGTCACCACCGGAGCGGTGTTGGAGGTGATGGTCACCCTTGTCACCACGGACGTCAGAAAGGTTCCACCGGTCAGGGAGGCGACCGCCGTAAGATCGTAAATACCCGTGGCCGGGTTGACCCAATCCACACCATAAGGAACGGTGTCATCCGACCCCAGCAAAGTGGAATTCGCATAAAAGGCCACGCCGTTGACATCCACCGGGCTTTGCACCATCGCCACCACGGGCACCGTGGCCGGTCCCAGAATGATGGCGTTGTTCCCCGGCTGCGTGATGAGTACGTCCTCCGCCACCGCATTCACCTCTTCCAAACTGAAAGCCATCAAGCCATACCCGTAAGTACCCGTGCTGACACCGCCCGGGACGGTGCCGGTATATTGGGTCTCCGACACGGTAAAGGTGCCGTCCGGGTTGGGCACGATGTCCGCCCAGACCACCATGGCCCCAACGGTGGTGTTGTATCCGGTGTTGTAAGCAACCTGGTTGGTTTGCAGTGAGGCGGGTGCTTCCGTTGAGGTCAACACACCCTGCGTGCCATTCCAAGCTGGCAGATGCGCCCCTTTGCTGGACACCGCGCTCAACGTCACTCGGGTCCACCGGTCCACATTGGCGGCAGTGCCGCGTACCGAGGTGCATTTAAAAACATAACGGCGGGCGGGATTGCAGCCGCTGAACACGTAGGTAGCCGTGGCGGTGGAGGGAAGCTGGATGGCGTGAGGCAGGAGCAGGCTGCCGAAATCACAATAAGGCCGAAACCAAGCACCCGCCGGAGTTCCCAGGTCGGGGCTGCCCGACCCCGTCCCGGTGCTTTGCCCGAGAACAGACATGCTTACCGTCACAGGCGTGGACACGCCCGTGGCAATATTCTTCAACAAGCCCGTGTTTCCCGGTGCACCGTTGGCAGTGCCAAGAGCATTCCAAGCCGTGGCGTTTGGATGGGTGTTGGTTCCACTGTAATGATCGTTAAAAGCGGTCCAGTTGGTCCCCAGCATGGTCACCCGCACGTTGACCGCCAGAGAAGTGGCGGAAGCCCCGTAATTATCGTAGGCGATGGCCTGCAGGCGGTAATTTCCTTGCATCACGTTGTTCAGGATCAGTTGGTAAAGTCCGGCCCCCAAGCTGCCACCCTCCCCCACCTTGGTGCTGTTGGCAAAAAAGTCCACCCGCGCAATCGTGCCATCGGGATCCGAAGCCTGAACCTGCATCTCCAGCGTGGCCGGTCCGGAGAAGGTTGTGTTGTTAGTCGGCGAAACCCAGACCACCGTGGGTGAATCATTGATCAGGTACTGACCGATAAGTTCCAAATCAAAACTGATGTCGGTGCTGGTGATGTTGCCCCCTTGCGGCCCCTGCTGATGGATTTCCACCGCCAGCACATTGGCACCGACGCGCAGAAAGGAGGGCAAGGCGTTGGTCTCATGGAAAATGCTCTCCTCAATGGCCGTGGTGGCCACGGTGTTGTGGTCAATGGTGCCGGCAGGCATATTGTCGCGGAACACCTCCGCGCCGTTCAGGTAAACCACGATGCCGTCGTCGCGCTTGAAACGGAAGTGCAGGTTGGTGTGGGTGAGCGCACCGGAATTGAAAAACGCCTGACGGTAG
>CAIYYI010000642.1 GCA_903930345.1 uncultured Verrucomicrobiota bacterium | reverse complement strand
TGGCGCGAGCGGAAGCAGCCAGCGTGACAGGCCGGGGTTGCAGGGGGCTTGGCGCGTTGCTCCTTGCTCCCAGCTCCATGCTCCCATCTCCCCTCTACTCTCTCCCCTCTCCGGGCCGTATGGCCCTGCCTTTTCCCGGCGCGCACCGAAACCGGGTGCCAAAAGGTGCCAACCAGGCGATGAAACCACGCGCAAACCCGCTCAGTCCCCTGAATTTCTGTTGGCCCTTTTCTTGGCGTCTTGGCGCCTTGGCGTGGAAATCCACTCCAGTTTATCGAAACACCGGCTCACCGGCCTACCATCTTCCCGGGTTGGCCCTGCTTCTCCTATTCGTGCGCTTCGGTCAATTCGTGGTCAATCACCCTTTCCTCGTCTTCTTCGTGGCTTTGTGGCTTTGTGTGCAACTCATCCCGGCCACCTGAAAAACCGTCAAATGATTTCTTCGCCAAAACCGACCCGCAGATTCCCGCAGACACGCGCAACGAAGCGTAAATACCCGCAAATACCCGAAACCGTTTTTCGACCGCCCGCTGTCGTCAAAAAAACCGTGTTACGTTCAGCCATGGAATAATTATGAAACTGGAAAATTGCCTTATGAATCAACCGCCCTTGGTCGCGCCTCCGCAGCACGTGAACCCTCCTTCCGCATTGTCTTGGATTCCTGCTTTGTTTTGCCAACAACCATCAACTATCAGCCATCAACAATTTCAGCGGTTCCGCCATTCGCAGTTCGCCTTCCGCACTAACTCCGTTCCTTCAGCCTTTAGCATTTATAATTCAGCCTTGTCCCCCAACTCCCAGTGGCCATGGCCAATGCGTACGGATCCTCCTACAATTTCAAATCGGACCGGGTCCGATTTGAACTCAAAAACGGTCCGATTTTAATTTCTACGTAACCAGCAGCCCACAAATTGGATGCCGAAAAATGCCCTTTCAAATCGATCCGCGAAAAAAAGTTTTTATGGTCCGATTTGGTCCGATTTGAAATCACCCTCGAAAATTACAAATGTAGTCCTGACTACAAAACTTAACACCTGAAAACCACCATGAACCCGAATGCCAAACCCTATTGCCACCCGGCCGCCCACCGGCCCACCGAAGCACCGGTTTGTGTTTGCGCCGCACTTCAGCATTTAGCCTTCAGCTGTCAGCCTTGGCCAAACATTTCCCACCTCCAATCTAGGTCCACGCCATGAACCCAACCTCCATCCGTCCTCAGCGGTCCGGTGCACGATTTATTACCGCTTCCTCCCCGGCACACGATGAACGGTTTCCGAATCCGCCCGAACGCTCCGAGGCGAATTTGGTTCCTTTTGGCCTTCGCTTGTGTTTAAAATACTACCGTTCGCGGGTTTGGGCACGTGGCGGAATTGGCAGACGCGAAGGACTTAGGATCCTTTGGAGTAATCCTTGCAGGTTCGACCCCTGTCGTGCCCACCATCAAAATACGCGGTGTTTCCGAACCGATCCTGCCCCCCAACCAGCCCGGCCCAAAGCGCAAATCGCGAGGCAGAATCCCTTCCTCCCAGGAAACAACGAAGTCCGGGCCACTGCATTTCGAACGCTTTTGGGCTTTCCTATGTCCGATAACCCATTACCGTTTCGACGGTTATTTCATCGCAGCATTAGCAATATGAACATTTGCCGTCTTTTTGCCGCCAGCGCCCCGCTGCTGGCTTGCGCCGTGGCCGCCCAGGCCGAAGTCACCGTCCTCAGCGAACGCAACGACGATCTCGATGCCAACGCAGGATTCCGGTTCAAATCGGTCCCGCCGCCCTCCCGCAACGATGCAACCACCGGTGCCCGGTTCAGCCTGATCAGCGGACGCCGGGACAGCAATGGCGGAGAACTGACGCGCCTGAATGACGGCCAAGTGCCCGCCGATGAGGATGCTCCAGGCGCGAACTTCTTTTTTGCCGCCGGGACCGATGGCGGCCGGCTGCTGGTGGATCTGGGGAAACCGTTGGCCGTTAAACAGGTCAACACCTACTCCTGGCACGGGGCCTCCCGCGGACCGCAGGTTTACCAGCTGTACGGGAGCGACGGACAATCCCCGGGATTCAATCGCGAACCAGGCGCGGAAATTGATCCGGTCACCTGCGGTTGGAAGGCCGTGGCCGCCGTGGACACCCGGCCGAAACGCGGCGAAGGCGGCCAGTACGGCGTAAGCCTGAGCGATGCCCAAGGCAACCTGGGCCAGTACCAGTACCTCCTGTTCGCGGTTTCCCGCACGGAAAACCGGGATGGCTTCGGCAACACGTTCTTCAGCGAGATTGACGTGGTGGAAGCCAAAGGCCCGGCCCCCGATCCGGTACCCGCTGCGGCGGCGGCCACCGGCCGCGAGATTGTCACCTCGGCAGATGGCAAGTACACCGGGATCATCGACACCTCGGAGACGCCGGATCTGACCGAGTGGGCCCACAAGCAAATCGCCCCGCTGATCCGGGATTGGTACCCCAAGCTGGTGGAACTGCTCCCGAGCCAGGGCTTCTCCGCGCCGGAAAAATACCTGATCCAGTTCAAAAAGGATATGGGCGGCGTGGCGGCCACCGGCGGCACCCGCATCGCCTGCTCCGCCAAATGGTTCCGCGACAACCTGCAAGGGGAGGCCACGGGAGCAATCCTGCACGAAATGGTGCATGTGGTGCAACAGTACGGCAGCGCACCCCGCAACCCGAATGCAACCCGGCCGCCGGGCTGGCTGGTGGAAGGCATCACCGACTACATCCGCTGGTACCGCTACGAGCCCGCCACCAAGGGGGCGGAAATTACCCGCCGCAACGTCGCCAAGGCCCGTTACGACGCCAGCTACCGCGTCACCGCCAACTTTCTCAACTGGCTGAGCGAGAAGCACGGCCAGGATTTCGTCCCGAAGCTCAACACGGCTATCCGCGAGAGCCGCTACAGCGCGGAGACGTGGAAGGAGCTGGCTGGCCAGCCGGTGGCCGACCTGGGTGCAGCCTGGAAAGCCGAGCATGAAAAGCGCCTGGGTGTAACCCCCGCCCCTGCCGCTGAATCCAAGAACACCGGGCTGACCGAGGCGGAAAAGGCAGCCGGCTGGAAGCTTCTTTTCGACGGCAAAAGCCTGGACGGTTGGCACAACTTCAAGCGCGAGGGCATCCGACCCGGCTGGCAGGTGCAGGATGGGGTGCTGGTTTGCGCCGACCCGCACGATGCCGGGGATATCGTGACGGTGGAGCAGTTTGACGCCTTTGAGCTGCTATTGGAATATAACATCTCCGAGGGCGGCAACAGCGGCATCATGTATCACGTCACCGAGCAGGGCGGTGCCGCCTGGGCCACCGGGCCGGAGTTCCAACTCGAGGACAACGCCAAGGCCAAGGATCCTGTGCGCTGCGGCTGGCTCTATGCCCTCTATCAGCCGCCGGTGGATCCCGCCACGGGCAAAACGCTGGACGCCACGAAGCTGGTCGGCGAATGGAATCAGGTGCGCCTGGTGATCTCGCCGGAGAAATGCTTCCATGAAATCAACGGGGTGAGGTATTTCGAGTACACGCTGACCAGCGATGATTTCAAGACGCGCGTGACCAAGAGCAAGTTCGGCAGCATGCCGTTCTTCGCCAAGACCGGCAAAGGCAGCCTGGCACTGCAGGGAGACCACGGCCAGGTCTCCTTCCGCAATATCAAGGTGCGCGCGCTGCCGGCGAAGTGACCCCCCGGATCATTTTACCGGCGGACCGTCCAGCAGCAGGTCGTGCGCCTTGGTGCCCGTCCCGCCGGGTTGAACCTTGCCCACCTCACCCAGCGGCACGCCCCACTGCGCCAGCAGCGATCGCCAGAGGCGGACCTGAGACACTACTGCTGGGTTGATCTCCAGCGTTGAAACCAGAATCCGCCCCTGGTCCCGGGGCACGAGGACGAGTGCCGCCCCCGGTGGCTTCTCCAGTTTTTCGTACAGGACCACGGCGGCACATTTGGCATTCTCTGGGGCGGTGACAAACAGGGACCAATCAACGTTGGCGGCCTCCAGCAACACCTGGCCCGACTGAACCAGCGGACCAGCCAGGCCGCATTTAATGATCTCCTTATCCACGGGATCTTCCGCAAAATAGAGATCAGCCAGGGAACGACCAGCCACCCAAGGATGGGGCTGCCGCACCGTCAAGGCAGTGGCCCGGCGCGTGGTGAGCGTAACCGCCGCCGGAAGCAACTGGTTGACCAGCGCCACTTGGGCATTGGTGGTGGGAAACTGGAACCAGACGGTGCCGCCACCAGCCAGCGTTGCAGTCATGGCCTGGCGGGTGGTGGCCAGCATGCCCTCGGTCAGGGACGCCGCATCCACCACCAGGAGGTTGGCTGGTTCTGTCCCCAAAGCCAGCGGTACACCCAATTGCGCCAGACGAGCGCGCAGGGCCGCATCGGCGGCACCCGCAAACCCGATCCGCTCCAGACGCGGCGGGGCGGGCGGCGGGGCGGGGCGATTAGTGTCCCCACGATGGTCCCACGGGCAGGGCTGGGGCGCATCCGGCGCCTGCGCCGCCTTCTGCGCCTCAAACATGGCCAACGGCCGATAGAGCGGCAGGGCCGGATCCCAACCGGGGTTGAACGTGCAGACATACGGGGGAATCCGCTCCGGCTGCACGCCAGGCTTGCCCTCCACAAAAGGCGGGAACCAGACCCCGTCATTGGTGCCCGGCAGACGCGAGTAATCATGGTATCCGAGGTTCAGGTGCTCCAGGCCAAACCAGGCCGTCTCCGCCGGCGAAAAGAAGGCCAGCTTGGGCCGCGCCACCTGAACGATGTCCTGATAGAGGTCAATCGCCAGCGCTTCATTACGTCCGCCATAACTGGCGAAGGCGCCATCGCCATTGAAGACCGCGAGCTGGGCCGGGCGGGCGTAGTAGGAACCGCCCGATTCCCCAACCATCCACGGCTTGGTCCTGGCCTTAGGGAACCACTCAGGCCGGGGCAGGTCGTGCCCGAAATGCTTGTTCCAAACCGGCATGGTGCCGCGCAAATCCTCATCGCCATCGCAGGAATACCAGTCGCGCGTGGGATCCAGCGCCCGGCTGCGCAGGCCCAGCTGGGCCAGTTGGCTGTACCACTGGTCCTTGTGTTCCGCTGTGATCGCCGAGTCATAGAGGAAGATCGCAAACAGCTCATTGCCCCAGCTCCAGCCAAACACACTGGGGTGGTTGCGGTCGCGCCGGACCAGGCCATCGTAGTGGCGGGCGTAGCGATCCCACGCCACCGGGGCCTCAAAGTTCAACTGGAGCGAGCTGCCGAACATTCCGGTTTCATCAAGCACCAGCAGCCCCATCTCATCCGCCAGCTCCAGGTAATGGCGCGGGTGCGGTTGCGCGTGCGGACGGACGGCATTGCCGTGCATGTCCTTGATCATCCGGTACCAGGACCAAACGTAGCGGCGGGAATTGACGAAGGGACCAAACGGATGCAGGAGGTCGCCATACATCGTCAGCTTTTGGCCGTTGAGCAGAAAATCGGACCCGCTGATCCGGAATTGCCGCCAGCCAAATCGAGTGTAGTTGCGGTCCACCGTCTGCCCCTCGGTTTGCAGGGAGAGCACCAGTCCATAAAGATGAGGAGAATCAGGCGACCAGAACTGCAACTGGCCGGAGACCGGCACCGAGACCGTCACCACCCGGCTCTCCCCGGGCGACAACTCCTGGCGAACTGTGGGCACCTGGAGCACCGGGGCATCCAGTCGCCAGCGGGGCTCCGGAGCATCCAGTATGTTTGTGCCGGCCTGGTTCACCCAAGGCTGCACGGTGCCCAAGAGGTTCACCACCTGCCGGGTATCAGTCTCATTGCGCAAAATGACTTCCGCCGCCAAAACATTACGATCCACCCAAGGCTGCACAAACACCTCCGCCACGCGCACCGGCGGCAGGGCCAACAAAAAGACATCCTGCCAGATGCCAGTGAGCATGTCGGTGTTGGAACCGGGCGGATAGGGAGTCCGCATGTGTTTGAAGCGGGCGCTTTTCTGGTCGAACAGGCGCATGCTCTTCACCCCCACCAGCAGGATGTTTTCAGCATCACGTTTCACCAGGCGAGTAACGTCGAGTTCAAAGGGCAGGAAGCGGTCGAAGTGCTCGCCCGCCTTCTGGCCATTGACAAAGACCTGGGCTTCGCCACCGATAGCTTCGAAATGCAGCACAATGCGGTGCGCCTTCCCCCAGGAATCGGGCACGCGGAAAGAGCGCTGCAGCCACCCCATCTCCACGCCGTCCCAGTGGGGTGGGTAGCTGGGGTAATACACTGAGCTGGGCCAATAAGGGTGGGACGTCCCCTCCCCCACGTGGCGGCCAGCCCCCCAGGTGTTCACGTTCCACGGCGAGGGGATTTTGATGAGGGTGTTTTCCCAGCGGGCTACGTCAGGCAGCGGCATTTCCGGCGGCACACCAGTATTGCGCTGCCATCCCTTGGGCAGAGGCATGGGCTGGAACTGCCAGCTACCGTTGAGGCAGAGTTCCTGCCGATAGGGCAACTCAGGTGCTTTCACCCAGCCCTCCGCCGGAGCAAAATCACGCCCGAAAGTCACCCTGTCCGGCGCGGCCGACACCGTACCGACGAACCCCATCCCAACAACCAAACCCAAGCCAAGGCACTTTCGAAGACCCTTAAGCATAGACCTACGGTTTCCCCACCTTGAAGAGGAATCCTGCGGTGCGAATGTAAAGGGCGTTGTCGGCCGGTAGCGGCGTGGCCAGAGAGCGGTCGCCCACATCATTGTTAGCCAGCAGTTCGAATTTCTTGCCAGCCTTTACCACCACACCCACCCCCGCCTCGTTCTGGAAATAGATGCGGCCCTCGGCCACAAAAGGAGAAGCGGAATAGCCGCCGCCCAGGCGCTCGTTCCAATGGACAGTCCCCGTGCGGGCGTCCGCGCAGGTGGCCACTCCACTGTCCGCAACGTAATACACCTCATCACCCACCACCAGGCAGGAGGGTGTGTTGGGCACTCCTTTGGCGGCGGTCCATGCCACGTGCGTGGCTGTGGCATCCCCGCTGGCCCCCTGGGGCCGGATGGCGTAGAGCACCGGCCGATCATAGCTGGAGCTGACAAACAGCAATCCGTGCGCAAACACCGGCCGGGTGATCACCGAGTAACCCTCGCCGTACCGCACCCGCCACAGTTCCCGGCCCGTGGCAGGCACATACCCGGCCACAAAACCGCTGCCGGGAGCGATCACTTGCGTCACCCCATCCACCTGGATGACCAACGGCGTGCCAAAGGAGAATTTATTGCGGGCCGGAGTATTACGGGGCGTACGCCAGCGCACCTGGCCGGTCGCTGCGTCCAGCGCCACCACCTCCGGGTCTTTTTGCCCATCGCAGCTGAAAACCAGCAGTCCATCCACCAGCACCGGCGATCCGCCGTTGCCATGCATTGGCTCGTATTTCAACCCCGCCTGACGCCAGATCACCCGGCCGCCCAGGTCGAGGGCCGCAGTGCCCAAATGGCCGAAGTGAACATACAGCCGGTCGCCCGACAGCACCGGAGTGGGGCTGGCCAGGCTGTTCTTGGTGTGAATGAGCTTCACCCCGGCGGGATCAGCCTTGAAAACCTCCGTCGCCCAAACTGTTTTCCCATCGCCGGCATCGAGACACAAGACCCGCAGCAGAACCTCCCCACCCTCCTCCACTGCCGTGGTAAGATAGAGCCGCCCCTCGCGCAACACCGGGGAAGACCAGCCTTTGCCCGGCAAGGCCATCTTCCAAACGACGTTGGAGCGGGCACCCCAGTAAACCGGCACATTGGTGGCCAGGGATATCCCCTGCCCGGTGTCCCCCCGAAATTGGGTCCAGGCCAGCCCGGAAGCACTGGAATGTGTGCCCGGCTCCGCCGACCAGAGATTTAGCGCCAGGGACAACGGAGCCAGCCCTAAAAAACAGATTCCACCCCAAACCATGCGACGACAGAATGTTGCAACCATGCCGTCAGCCTACCCAGCCACCGCGCCGGATGCAATTGGACTTTGTCCAAGGGACAGACAATCCTTGGTAACCGGCTTGTCCACCCCCGCCGGCGGTTACAAAAAAGTCACAGTCTAATGTTTGACAATTTCTTATTTTGGATGAAACCTTGGATAAGAAGCAAAGATCGCTGGGCAGCTGCGGAGGCATTGTTGGCGGCAACCCGCAAGGACGGTCCATCTATTGAATTCTATGAAAAACAGCAGCTTTAACTTTCGGGACTGTGGAGGGATGCTGGCGATCGTTTTGCTGGCGCAGTTCGCTTTGAGCGGCAGCGCCCAGACGGTGCGGCGCATCACCAGCGACAATGGCACCCCCATCCGGTGGCCCTCCTACCTCACGGCACACAATGGGCAGCTCTACTTCCGCGCCAACAACCTGCCCAATGGCAACAACGTGGAGCTGTGGGCCTTCAACGGCACCTCCGCCCGCCAGGTGGCGGAGATCAACCCCACCACCAACGGCTCCGATCCCTCTTACCTTACCTCCTTCAACGGCCGCCTCTACTTCTGCGCCTCCAGCACGGGCAGCGGCAACCAACTGTGGCAATACGATCCGACCACCGGAGCCACCCTGGCACCCGGCTCCGTCTCTGCCGCCAGCCTGCCGCAGGAGCTGGTGGTCTATCGCAACCAGCTCCTCTTCCGGGCCGCGCGCTTTGGCGCCCCGGGCAATATTGGGATTGAACTCTGGAAATTCGACGGCACCAACCAGACGCCGTTCGATCTGTTCCCCGGCTCCGGCAGCTCCTACCCGCAACACTTCATTGAGTACAACGGTTTGCTTTACTTCAACGCCTGCGGCACCACAAACCAGGGCACCGAGCTGTGGCGCTACGATGGCACCAACATCACCGAGGCCGCGCGCATCTACCCTAACAACGGGTCCAGCCCCGAAAACTTTGCCATCTACGATGGCCGGCTTTACTTTTCCGCCTACGACGGAACCCATGGCCGGGAGCTGTGGCGCTTCGACGGCACCAACGCCACTTTGGCGGCGGATATCCAGACGGGGGCCACCTACGCCTCCTCCAACCCCAACGGCCTGACCGTGTACAACGGCAAACTCTACTTCTCCGCCGATGACGGCATCCACGGCTTCGAATTGTGGAGCTTTGACGGCACCAACGCGCAGATGGTGACGGAAATCAACCCCACGCCAAACCCCGGCGACGGCGACACTTTCCTGATGGATTCCAGTCCGGCGAACTTGACCGTGTTTGACGGCTTGCTCTACTTCACCGCCATCGACGGGATGCATGGGCGCGAATTGTGGTCCTACGACGGCGACACCGCCCGTCTGGTGCTGGACATCAACCCGGGTCCTTACGGATCGGAAGTGTCGGAGATGATCCTCTTCAATGGCGACCTCTATCTGAATGGTGATGAGGGCTACAATCCGGCCATGGGGGTCCCGGACCAGAAAGTCTTTGCCCTCTCCCTGGCCCCGCTGCAGCCCACCCTGCGCCTGGCCACCCCCCGGTGGTCGCCGACCGAAGGAGTGGCGCTGACCCTGAACTCCGCCAACGCCATCCCGCTCACGGCGGACCAGTTGTCCAGGATCCAGATTTTCACCACCACGGACCTGCGCCAACCCGTTGCCCAGTGGCAGGCCCTGACCAATCCGCTGACGCTCAACGGCAGTTTGGTTGAGACGCGCTCACTCACCCTTACAAATGCCCCCGGCCGTTTTTTCCGCGCGGTGTTGAATCAGTAAGTAGCGGGGACGGTAACGCATGGGAATCTTTGATTCGTCGCGTGTCTGGGTTTTGCCAACTTCTTGACGCAGAGGTCAAAAAGGGCGACACTTCACTCATGAGTATCATTCTCGATCTTGATGAGCAGGCCCTTGCCAGCCTGCCTTTGGGTCCCGGCGAACGGGAGCGCCACATGCAGATCGAGCTTTCCTGCCGCTTTTATGCCAACGGCTGGCTTTCGCTCGGCCAGGGTGCACAAATGGCGGCCTTGGATCACTATGCGTTTGGAGTCGCCTTGGCAGAGCGCGGCATTCCGCGTCAATACGGCATGACCGAGGCCTTGGAAGATGTGGCCCATGCTCGCCGTCAGTAACACCTCACCAATCTCAAACCTCGCCATCCTCGGACGCCTGGATCTGCTCCAGCACCGGTATGGGAAGGTGTTTATTCCGCCAACGGTTGACCGGGAACTGGCCCGCCTCTCGCATGCCGACGGCAAGACGCGCATCGCCAAGGCTCAAGCTGCCGGATGGTTGGAAATAAATTTCACCGCCACGGATCCACTGCGGCTGCCAATCGCACTGGATGACGGGGAAACAGCCGCTATTGCGCTGGCCTTGAAACTCAAAGCTGATGTGCTGCTCATGGATGAGAAGCGAGGCCGAATGGCTGCCAGGCATGTGGGATTGGCCGTGGCCGGAATTCTTGGCGAATTACTCCACGCCAGAATGACCGGCTCACTCCCCAGCCTGAAGCCGGAACTGCTGCGGCTTCGAATGGAAGCGAAATTCTTCATTGATGCTGAAATCGAGCGGTTTATTCTATCCCAAGTGGGTGAATAAACCGTGTCAGTGAGCGATTTCACTGCATGGCATCTCCCAGATCAGGACCAAGCTGAAGACGGCAGCCTTGGTTCCCCCATTTGCCAGTTCGGCCGGAGGCGTCATCGGACTTCCTTGTTCCCGTCCTTCACCCACACGAGGGAGCGCCCCCCGCGGTTGTTCCGGGCATAATTGGGGATCGCCAGGCTGGGCGTGCCGTTGGCCCATTGCCCCTTGATCACGCGCACTCCGCCCAGAAGATCAGGCCGCCACTCCGTGCTCCAAGGCCCATCCCCAAGCGGCTGGTTCAGATCCTGGTCCGCCGCCTCAAAGTTGTAAATCAGCGGCCCGTAGCGCAGCGCCACTTGTCCCGCAGTGGCCGCCACCCGGCTATCGGCTTTGATGCGCTGCACGACCAGCGGCAGCTCCATTTCAATCTTGTCCCCCGCCTGCCATTTGCGTGTGAGCACGGCATAACCATTCCGGATCACCGGCTTCACCCGCTGCCCATTCACTGACAGCGCCACCAGTCCGCCCACGGCGGGCGTGTTGGTGTAAAGCTGGCTGATGCCGCGGTTGGGCACCCGCAGGTGCAGGGCAAAGCGTTTCGCCTGCGCCGGGTTCACCGTCAGGGAAACCGCCCCGTTCCATGGGTAATCCGTGGTCTGAACCATCTCCACCTCAGTGCCCGCCACCGTTCCCACCCGCACCTTGCTGCCCAGGTACAGATTCACAAACAGGCCGTCCTCCGCCCGCGCGTACATCCAGGTCGGCAGCATCAGCAGAGTGCGCGGGATGTTGCCCACGCAGCAGGGGCAGACGTGCCATTTGTAGCGTGCGAACCCCATATCCAGCGGATTCGTGTAGGTGAAATTCTGTCCCTCCAGGTCCACGCTGCCCAGGATGGCGTTGAACAGCGATTCCTCATAGAGGTCCGCATAGCGCGCCTCCCGGTGGATCAGGTTCAGCTTGTGCTGGAAAAACAGCGCGCCGCACCCCGCGCAGGACTCGCAGTAGGCATGGTTCGGCAGGGAGAAGTTCTTGCCGAAGCCCTCCGAGGTTTCCCCGCTCCCCACCCCGCCGGTCACGTAATATTTCTTGTTCACCAGGTTGTGCCAGATGGACTGCACGGCACTGAAGTAATCGACATCCCCGGTCTCGATGGCCACGGCGGCCATGCCGGAGTAGCTGTAAACCGCGCGCACGGCGTTCCCCACCGCCTCGTATTGGCGGGTGACCGGCCGGTGGCTCTGGTCATATTCATCCCCGTCCTTGCGGGAATCGAGCAGGAACTTCGCCAGGTCCACGTACGCCCGGCCTTTTCCGGGGCCTTCGTTCTCCTCCACAAAATGGGCAAACCGCACCAGGGCCTGCTCCAGTTCCTGGTGCCCCTCGTACCAGGCGCGCTTGGGGGCCGGACCGATGTTGGCCACCCAGCAATCCGCCAGCCGCTTGGCTGCGTTGTACATCCGCGCATCCTGTTTGCCGGTCAGCAGATAATGTGCGATGGCCGACTCCAGAAAATACCCGGCCAGGTAGCCCTCATGATCCGCCTTGTTGGACCACCGCTTCAATCCGCCCAGAGTGTAGCAGGTCTGCAGGTAGCCATCCGGCTCCTGCGCGCTCAGGATTTTCGGGATCCAGTCCTCCAGTTTCGTCCGCATCGCGGTCTGGGCAGCAACGATCTCTGCGTCCCCCTGCGGATCGACCATCAGCGCCACGCACATCGCCTCCACCGTGTTGTGCACCCAGGCATTGGCAAACACCGCCCCTTGGTGCCGCTTGAAGGGCCGCCCGGCCAGCTTGTTGCCTGCCTCCGTGAAATTTTCAATCCCGCCCTCCTTCACCGCCGGATCCGAAATCTGCCGATAGCAGTGAGGGATCCAGTTCACGATCAGTTTCTTCAGCCGTTCACGCCACAGTGGGCTCGTCACCTGGTATGGGTGCGTGCTGACCGGGCTCAGCGCCTTTTGGGCTGGCATCGCCTCCACCCAGACCTTGAGCGTGTCGGCCGCCTCCGCCTGACCATCGTGCGCCGTCAGCTTCAGCGTGTACTCGCCCGGGGCAGAGAACCGCGCGGTGGCGGCCATCTGGCGGGCCTCCGCAAACGTCACCTTGCCCGGCCCGGAGACCTTGCTCCACGCGACCCGCAGCTGCCCCGGCGGCTTGCCATCGTCCTTCACCTGTCCCTCCAGCCAGGTGTTGCCGGTGAGCATCACCACCCGCTCCTCGCCCGCCACCACCGTCGGTGGAAAATTGGCGGTCTTGCCGCTGTCATACACCTTCCACTCCAGCAGTCCGGTGGAGGATTTCCCGTTGGAGTCAAATTCCAGCCGCAGCCGCGTGGTGGTCACCTCATCGAAGGTGGTCGCGTTGTACTGGTTTTCCGCCAGGCCCAGACCCACCGCGTTGGCCACCGGCACCCATTGGGCCCCGTCCCAGTACTGCAGCCGGCAGGCCGTCGGCAGCCGCACCCCGGAATGATCATCAAACCAGTAAACCTCCATGCGGTTGACGGAGACCGGCTGGGTCCAGGTGTATTGCACCCACTGCACCCCCGAGCGCGGCCAGTTGCCGTACGCCCCATGGCGCTTGTCCCCGGACCAGCGCGGATCATTCCCATCATTCAGCGCCTGGATGGTCTCGTGCCCGGACACATACGATGTGCTCGGCACCGCCACCAGGGCCAGATTGGCCAACTGGCCGCCCCCCGCCAGGCTGGCCTTCGCGGCTGCGTCCGCCCCCGGTGCGCTCGCGCAGAAAAACGTTCCTCCCACAAAAACCGCCAGTGCCAATGCCATGGCACGACGTAACCCGGACACGCTGAGTGCAGTCATATTTTTATAAGTGTTCCTAAGTAATAAGCTTCTGGCAGCGATTGTCGAGCGAAAAAACACGGGTTTTCCCCGCTCATTCCTTTGGCCGACATAATCGGGTGGGACCGGGGAGCCGGACGTGATATCTTCCGGGGATGAATGATCTCTGTGTCACCCTGGAGACCGCCACCCCGGACGAGATCAAATCCGGTGGCGCGGGCTGGTCCATCCAGTATGGAATTGGGAAGACTCCGTTTGGCGTGGCCCTGGTGGGGCTGAGCCCAAGAGGCATCTGTCGTCTCTCCTTCCTGGAGGACCCGGCTCCCCTGCCCGCCCGGGCCATTCTGGCCGCCGCCTGGCCCCAGGCCCGGCTCCAGCGCGATGACCGTGCAGTACGGCAAATCCTCGCCCAAATCTTCGGGCAACCAGCAGTCGGAACGACACCGCTGACGCAACGGATACTGGTCAAAGGCTCCGCCTTCCAGATCCGGGTGTGGCAGGCGTTGCTCCGCATCCCCAGCGGCACCCTCACCACCTACGGCCAGTTGGCGGCCCAGGTGGGGCAGCCGAAAGCCGCCCGGGCGGTGGGCACGGCGGTGGGAAACAACCCGGTGGCCTGCCTCATCCCCTGCCACCGCGTGATCCGGCAAAACGGGCTCTTGGGTGGCTACCGCTGGGGGACGGCCCGCAAACAGGCGATGATCACGCTTGAATGCAAACGGGCTGAGGCCGCCTCCGGCCCCAGCCCGCGCAAAACCTGATCCGACATCAGCGCCTAACGGCGGCGACGCGGCGAACGCTCACGAAAGTCCGGTCGCCCACCGGCGGGTGCCGCTGGACGGCCTTGGGCCGGCCCCGAAGGCCGCCCCTGCGCCGGACGCGCGCCCGTCGGCAATACCGAACGCCCCTGCGCCCGGCCACGGTCGGCGGCAGGCCCGTGCCCGCCCTGGGCCCGGCTGGACGGGCGGCCTTGCGCTGGACGCGCACTGGTTTGCAGCACTGGCCGACCCTGATCGCGGCCACCACTGGAACGTCGCGGGCCACGACCACTGCCAGCCGAAACTTCCGGACGGCCTTTGCCGGGTGCGGCCGGACGCCCCTGCGACGGTCGCGCGCCAGACCTCAATATCGGACGTCCCTGATCCCGGGCACCAGCGGTGCGGCGCGGCTCCCATTCGCCCGTTGGCGGTGCCTCTGGGCGACGTTGGGCGGGTGCCGCCAAGCGCGGTTGGGATGGACGCGCACCGCTTCGCACGGCGGGGCGACCCTGGTCGCGGCCACGCGCGGGACGACGCTGATCCCACTGGCTGCCAGTCGCCGCCTCCGGACGCCCCTTTTGGGGTGCCGCCGGACGCGAAGGGGCAGGTCTTGAGCCGCTTCGCACGACCGGGCGGCCCTGATCTAGGCTGCGAGCGGGACGCCCCTGGTCCCGGCCACTGGCGGGGCGACGGGGCGGGACCGCATCGCGGCTCGCGGATTTTTGGGGCGGGCGTTTGCCTGCGCCCGGCCTGGCTTTGGCCACCGTTTTACCGGCCAGTTGGAAATCAACCTGCTTCTTGAATTTGTTCACCTTGGAGATCTGCACCGTCACGGCATCCCCGAGGCGGATGATCCGGCGCGTGCGCCGCCCCACCAGGTGGTTGCGGACCTCGTCGAACACAAAGAAATCATCCTCCACCGTGGAGAGCGGCACCAGGCCGCTCATCGCCAGGCCGGGCACATCCACGAAGAATCCGAAGTTGCGCACATCGGTGACCAGGGCCGGATAAATCTCCGGCTGGCCGGAGCGCAATTGCCCCTCCAGGTACGCGTACAGCTTGACGTCCTTGCTGTCCCGTTCCGCGTCGGCGGAGTTGCGTTCCGTGGTGGAGATGTGGTCGGCGGTTTCGCGCAGGGCCGCCGGGGAATCCTGCTCCTTGCTGAACAGTGCCCGGTGCACCACCAGGTCGGCGTAGCGGCGGATGGGCGAGGTGAAGTGCGTGTACTTGGCCTTGGCCAGGCCGTAATGGCCCAGCGGCTCCACCGCATAGCGCGCGCGCATCAGCGATTTGAGGAAGCCGATCTTCAGCGCCGGGCCGATGGCCAGGGTGCCGAGCCGATGCAGCAGTTTTTGCGTCTCGGAGCGCTGGCGCAGGTTGCCGCACGGCACATTGTGGCTCAGAACCTCCTCCCGGTACTCCTGCAGGCGCTTCTCGGCCGGCTCCTCGTGCACGCGGTAGATCGCCCGGCGGTTCAGCCCCATTAACTGGGTCGCCACCGCCTCGTTCGCCAGCAGCATGTACTCCTCCACCAGTTGGTGGGAGACGTCGTTGTCGATCTTTTCAATGCGCGCGATGCGCCCCTGCTCATCCAGTCGGATCTTGGTTTCCGGAAAATCCAGCTCCAGGGAGCCCGCCTTGAACCGCTGGCGGCGGATGCGCTGGGCCAGCTCGTGGGCGTCGTGTAGCATGCGCCCCAGCGGATCCAGCGGCGGCGCTTGCAGCAGCGCCAGCACCTCCCGGTACGTGAAGCGCCGGGAGGAATGGATCACGGCGGGATAAAAGCGCGTCTTCAGCACCTCCCCCTCGTTGGAGAGCAGGAATTCCACGCATTTGGTGAGGCGGTCCACCTGCGGTTTCAGGGAGCACAGCTCGTTGCTCAGCGCCTCCGGCAGCATGGGGATCACCCGATCCACCAGGTACGTCGAGTTGCCCCGCGCGCGGGCCTCCTTGTCCAGGTCGCTGCCCGGCTTCACATAATGCGACACATCGGCGATGTGCACCCACAGCTTCCACTGGTCGCCGTTGGTCCTTTCCAGGCAGATCGCGTCGTCGAAATCCTTGGCGTCGTCGGGATCAATGGTCACCACCGGGTGCGTCCGGCAATCCTCCCGGCCGTCCAGGTCGCCGGACGAAACGGTGTTGCCAATGGCTCGCGCCTCCTGCAAAACATTGGCCGGGAAATGCAGCGCCAAGCCGTACTGCCGCAGCACCGAGAGCATGTCCACCCCCTCCTCATCCGGCGCCCCCAGCACCTCGATGACCTCCCCCTCCGGATTGGTGTGGCGGGATTGCCACTCGCCCAGCGTCACCACCACCTTGTCGCCGACGCGCGCCGGCCGCCCCACGTCGCGGGGCTCTGGCACATAGATGTCATGGGGCATGCGCGGATCATCGGGCACCACGTACAGGAATTGGCGGCCCCGTTGCAGGGTGCCCACAATCTGCGTGCGGTGCCGCTCCAGGATGCGCACCACTGTGCCGGTCTCCAGCTCGGGGGCTTGGGCGCGCAACCCTTTTGGCCGCACATCGCGGCGCACCATCACCCGGTCCTCGTGCAGGGCGGTCCCGGTGGCGCTTTCCGGGATCATGATCTCCTTCAGCCCGGTGTCATCCGGCTGCAGGAATCCCTTGCCCTGGCGGTTCATGCGGATCCGGCCCGGGATGAGGTCGGCCTCGCGGGGTTGAATGTAGCGGTTGCCCTTGATGCGGGCGATGCCGCCGGCTTGCTCCAGTTCGCTCAGTGCCTGCTGGAGTTCCTGCTGCGTGTCCGGAGGCAGGGTCAGGGCGTGGAGCAGCTCCGGAACGTTCATTGGAATGTAGGTCCGTTCGCCGAGAAGCTGCAGAAGTCTTGCTTTAATATCGTTCACCTTTTGACTATTATGCCTCACCTCCCCCTGAATGGAAAGAAGTTTTAATGCATCGATCGATCATTCGGTTGAGTTCAAATGCTTTTTCCAGGATCCGTGCGCCGCCCGCTAAACCAGCGTGATCATCATCTGGTCGCCCGCCTGAAGCGTTGTTTCAGTTCCCAGCTTTATCTCCACCCGCGTGCCCGTCACGGCCAGTGTCGCAGGCACTGTCTTCCCCGCCACTTTGACGGTGACCGCGCCGGGCTTGCCGGTAGGTGCCGCCAGCGCCACGGTCGCCAGCCGCAGTCGGCCGTACTTCAGGCCGATCTCCGCCTGCTGCTTCCCGCCTTTGATTTGCTGGGCGAAGGTGCCCCAGCCCTCCGCCGTGGTGAACGCGCACCGGAAATCCTCCGGGCTGAGCCGAGGGGCAAAACCCAGGTGTCCCTTCGGGCCATGGTGCTCGTACCCGCAGGCGGTGAGGTAAACCCCGTAGCTGGCCATGCTGCGCGCATAGTGGTCCCCGCATTCGATCTCGTTCCATGGGTTGCGCCGCAGCGGGTGGTGGCGGTCGTGCAGCATCCGCGTCACCGCCAACCCCTCCATCACCATGCCCTCGGCGATCATGTGGCCGGCCACCTGGTATTCAAAACCGTTCATGCACTCGTTGAAATAACCCGCCGCCCAATCCGCGCCCTTGCCTTTGGCCTTGCCGTAATCCCAGTCCGTTCGAGGGAAGGTGCACATCAGCAGCCCCCCCTCCCCGGGCATCGCGTACCACCGGCCCGGCTGGTTCGCCTCCCGGTACGGCCCCACATCCGGCGTGAAATTGTACCGCCACAGCGCCTTCAGGGCGGACAGCGTCTCCTGCTCCGGCAAAACCCTTCCCAGGCCCACCTGCCAGGCCCAGCTCTGCCCCAGCACCTGGTCGATGTGGCACCCCGTGCCGGAATTGATCGCGTCCCCCCGCTTCGGGTCGGTCTGGTTGATGAAATACTCCCCGTCGAACAGCCGGCCCACCAGGTTCGGTTGCCCTTTCTCGAAGATCTCCCGGCAGCGCCGGGCGAATTCCTCATCCCCCGCCTCCCTCGCCATCTCCTCCCCGGCGCGCAGTGCCGCCAGGTACATCCCGCTCAGCCACGCCACCGGCCCGAACCAGTCCGTGTCCAGCGTGTTGTGCTGGTTGCCCGTGATCAGCCCGTCGCCGTCCCCGTCCTTGGCGATCAGCCACTCCGTCGCCTTCCTGATCCCCGGCCAGTTCTTCTTCAGCCACCCCCCCTCCGCGCTCATCTGGTGCTCCCGCAGCGCCCGCAGGACCGTCCCCGCCTGCGCGTCGATCGCCGGGATGTTGTTGAACTCGCCGCGGAAGTGGATCGCCCCGTCCTCCTTGAGCGCCAGGCCAAAGTCCACCCGCTCCCGCGTGTCCCGTTCCAGCTCCGGGAAAATTCTCCCCATCGCCTGCGCGTACTGCCACACGTGCCCGCACGTCCCGTGGCAGCAGCCCACCCCTTCCCAGCCCCAGAACCGCCCGTCCGCCAACCGGAAGGACGTCGAGGTCGCCAGGATCGAGGTGTTCAGAAACGTCCGGTCCAGAAACCAGTGCGGCAGGGTGGCGTCGTACCACGTGTCATGCCACCGGTGCGTCAGCTCCCGCAGCTCCGCGTGCCGCGGTGCCAGGTGCTCCACCACGCCCAGCGCCGATTTGAACCGCGTCCCGTAATGCCGGCCGGGCGGCAGCCGGTCCATCTTCAGGTTCGCAAAGTGCCAGGCCACCGCAAACACCACCTCCCCCGTTTCCCCGGGCGCCAGCGATAGCTTGCGCGTGAGTGAGCCGGTCAGCTTCTGCCCGTACGGGCGCGTTGCCGTCGCGCCCGCCCCGGCCAGGCTGCGGGAGAACAGGCCCGTCGGCACGCCCGCATCCGGCAGCGCGGCAGACCCCAGGTCGCCGGGCTGCTCGTTCAACAGCGCCAGCGCCAGCGTGCCAAAGTCGGTCTCCTCCGCCAGCGGCCCGCTCAGGGCGCGCGGCCGGTCCGTGAACACGATCTGGTCCAGGCCGATGTTCCCCCACGCCTCCGTCCCCTCGTCCACCGCCTGTATCTTGGCGATCTTGCCCTCCCACTTGCGCACATCCCAGGTGGCGGGCGCCATCTGGTTGTCGCTCTTGCCGGTCGTCGAGAGCACCACCTTGTCCGCCACCAGCAGGTTCACGCACGTCTTCCCCTTGTGGGCGCCGCCCCCCACCAGGAAGGTGATGTGGCTGCGGCTGATCGTGAAGGGCCGGCTCGTCAGCGTGCCCTTCGCCGCATCCCGCAGTCCCACCTCGCTCCCCGGTGCGGCGGCGTGCGTGTTGATCACCCGCTTGCCCTGCCCGCCGATCTTGCCCTGGTATGCGGGCATCTTGCTGATCTCCACCGGACCCTCGCCAAAGGCGGTTCCCGTGGCGGTCCAGCCCTCGTGGGCCGCGCGCTCAAAATCATCGAACAGGATGTCGGGCCGCTGCGGCCTGCTCTGCTCCTCCGGGGCGGCCTCCGCGCTCCCTTCCAGCGCCAGGAAGCCCCCCCGCCGCACCACCCGGTTGCGCCGCACCACGTCCCGCTGCTGCCCGCTGTGCAGGCACACCGCATTCTCCAGCCAGCCCGCCAGCTCGGCCTCCACCCGCTGGGCGCTCACATTCTTCACCGTGAACCGCATTACCGTCGCCGGCAGGGAGGAGTCATCCGCCTTCAGCGGCACAAACGGGGAATAGGCCTCCAGGGAGACCGTCACCGGGACCGTCGCATCCCGGTACTCGATGAACGCCAGGGGATACTCCCCGTTGAACGTGATGTCGCTCCACCCCGTGCGGTCGAGCGCCCGCACCTGGGTCTGGTCTCCCCCTGCCACCAGCAGCGCGAACCCCTGGTCCAGCGGCGACTTCGCCGCCATCGGCCGTGCGTAATGCTCCGCGCCCGTGCTGATGTGCTGGTTGAAAATGTCCCAGTGCCACAGCCGCCCGTCGCCCCCCAGGTAAAGCTGCCCCGCGCAGAGGCCGCCGATCGGCATCCCGATCTTCTCCAGCTCCGGCCCCCGGTAAACCGTGCGCTGCCCCCGCGCAAAGAGCGACTTCACCCACTCCGGGCTCAGTTTCTTGTCCGCCGGCACCAGCCTGCCAAAGTCGGCCCGGGTGAACGGCCCCGCCATGGCCGGCAGGCGGGAAAGCGCCCACCCGGTGGCCGCCAGCCCCCCGAGCCGGAGGAAATCCCGGCGGCCCATGCCGCAATTGTCCCCAGTGCCATCGCACCCGCAATCAGATCTGTTGGAGTTCATCCGCCCACCATGCCACGCCTTCGTCCGTCTGTCAGGCACGGATTTTCAGTCCATCGACAATCCGGCTTCGCAGCCTCCCGCTTTGCCTTTGACTCCCAGTCAAGACTCCGTAATAGTCAGCCATAGACAAAGCACAACCGGACAGGAAACTATGAAGTTCAACCGAACTCTGCTGGCCTTGGCCGTCTGGATGACCTGGGCCATCGGCGCCCACGCAGCCATCTCCGTAACGCCCGCCGGTTACACCGACGATTTTCCAACCCTGGCTTCCATCACCAACAACCCGCCCACAGGCTGGTGGACGAAGTCGGTGGAGGGGGGCGATAACAACAGCATTTCCAACCTCACCCAGTTGGATGCCAGCGTGCAGACCAACAGCGCCGCGCTGATCAACACCGGATTAGGAGCCTCGTCCACCACTCCCCCCAGCGCCAACGCGGTGGCGCGCTGGAACGCCACGCTGCAGAACCTGCAGACGCGCCCCACGGGCAGCATGTACACCCTCCTCATGGCCGAACTCCAGAACCACACCGGCACCAACTGCAACACCCTGCTGGTGGACTACGACCTGGGGCTCTCTGACCCCGGCAGCGTCGTGGAGGAACTGCCCGGGCAACGGCTCTATTACAGCCTGACCGGGGCGGCCAACAGTTGGCACCCCATCGGCAGCTACAGCAACGCCAGCCGGGTCAGCCTCTCGGTCGTTCTGGCGGCCTCGTGGCGCAACGGCGCTTCGCTCTACCTGCTGTGGGCCGATGACAACGGCAGCGGGGCGGACTATGCCTATCAGATCGATAATCTCCGCATCGGCGGGTTTGCCGCTCCAACCGGCGTGACCTCCGTCACCTGGATCGTGGACCCCACGAACAGCTACATCCGGCTGACAATTCCGGACCAGAGCATCAACGTGACCAACGTTGGGAACGTCACCTTTCGCATGCGCGACGCCAACAGCAACACCCAGTGGACGGATGCGGGTGGAAGGCGTGCCGCGCTCGGTGGCGAGATCGTCACGGACTACGTGGATGGCAGTTGGATCAGCTTTCTGGGCGGCTTCCACAACCTCTACGCCCTGGAGACCACCAGCCTGCGCCCCAACCCGGCTGACTGGAGCGTGGCGACGACCAATTACGCCGGCACGAGCTCCGCGCCCGGCGCGTTGGGTGCCCGGGTGCGGGGGACGTATCTCCTGACGTTTGACGCGGCCTACCTCGCCTTCCGTCAGGTCCGGTTGGATATCGCCAACGCCACCGGCGGGACCCTCGCCATCACCAACGGCGCTTTCGCCACCAACACGACCCTCTGCGGGCTTTCCTCTTCCCTGGCGGACGTGGATGGGCTGGAGCTGCCCCTCTCACTCGGGCAACCGATCCCGGACGTGCTGCACGGGGAAATGGCTCCGATTGTGGAGCCGAATGCCGGCGGCGGCACCATCACGAACCTGGGCGGGCTGAGCCGCAAGCTGACCTACACGATCAACATCCCCCAGCTCGCCATCGATCTGAGCGGCACCGTCGTCAACGGCTCCGCCGCCGGTCTCATCGTGGCCTATGCAGCGCTTCCCTCTCCTCCTCCTCCGCCTTCCCTCACGGCATGGAGACAGGGCGGCAACATCGTACTGGCCTGGCCAGCGAACGTTCCGGGTTACTCGCTCCTTTGGGCGACAAATCTGCCCACGACGAACTGGTTTCCTGCCTCGCCGTCGCCGGTGGTCGTCAACGATCGGAACCTCGTCACGAACGCTGTGACGGGTCACGCGGTTTTCTATCGTCTCCAAAAACCGTGACCGGGTCTGGACGCGATCCGTATTCTTCCAAGACGCCGCGATTTAACTTGGTTGCCGATTATTCATCTTGGGTGACCGGATACATCAGCAACGGAAAAGTCATGGCCGACAACAATCCGATTGTAACTCGATCAGGCCCGCGGCGAACACCAAAAGGAACTTCCTGATCATCGGCCATCCTAAGCGGACTGGTGCAGTGCCGTGATCAACGCGGTCCTGGGAAGTTGTCACCGGCACCGGGTCAATACCACGCACTACCCGAGTCCCGAACACCACTTGATAACACATTCAAGCGTTAGCTCTCGCCAACGTTTCATTGACACTTGTTCTGCAGCAGCAAAAAGTTTTGGAAGCGTAGAAGATCCCTGATGCTCCCCGTCAGGCATGACGCCTCCACCACGAGAAATTGGCGTGTAACGAAGCTCTGCAGCGGATGAGCGCTTTGCTATCGCGTTGAGAAGCAATTCCCACTCACTTGGCAGTCCAAATTGGTCGCCAAATCCCTCAATGCCTTCGACATCGAATATTTGAACGGGCAAACGGCCAGATTCGCATTCAAACGGGCGGCTTTGGATTTTGTCTGATATTTCCGCCTCAACTTCAAGCGCAAGGGGGAACCGTAGTGGCAGTGGTTCAAAACACACAACGCAGGGAATAACAGAATCAACTTGCGGGAGTTGCTTGGTCAATGCAGCATCTTGGAAGGCTGTTCCCTGCAGCAACGCATTGGAACTCGAAACGACCTGTTTCACAGCATGACTGAATAAGTTAACGAAATCTGCGACGTCAGCCCTTCTGCGGTGATCGAGATTGGGAATGGCAGATTTGATCTCGAATACGAGAGCGCGCTTACCGACTATGATTGCAATGTCGCGCTCCGGAGGTTCCACGCCCTTTTGTAGTTTTCCAGCAGGTCTGATGCGAAAGGAATGGAAGATCTGCACCTTGTCGTTCGGGAGAAACTGTTCAAGAAGCCACAGGATGTATCGCTCGAACAGTCTTCCGCATTCTGCCCGAACCTGTTGGATGAGTTGACCATCACCTTGATACGATTCAGTAACCAAATAATGTAAACCTCTGTGAAGTCGGTTGAACAGTAGTTGTGAGGATATGCACAGCACCATTCCATCAATCTGCAGGATCGGGAAACGAAAGAAAACATCGGCTAAAAGTTGCGCTTCGTTGATCGCATCCAAGTCAGAGGAATCCAGCTTCAATTGCTCGGATGTCAACGATGCCAAGTTGTCAGGTGTGGTTGAGCAGAGGTTGATGAGTGGCAACATACGACGTTCCAGCTCAGGACAACGTTGCAATAGGCTGAAAATATCAGCACGCAACAAAGCTGCTCCGTGCAGTGAGTTTGCAACCGCCATATAGTCCTCTCCACAGACGCCAAGATGTCGCTCGAACCAAAGTGAAACAGGTACGCCCAAGCCTAATCCAATTTGGGGGATTGTAAGGTAGGCATTCAATCTGGCTAAGTCTCGCCCAAGCATATTCTGGAGGCTGACAGTTCGCCAGACGATCTGGGCTGTTCGCGGGAACAGTTCGGCCATCTTCCACAAATTACTAGATTTACCCGAGATGCCTCCCTGCACACCCAACAACGCGTGGAAAAGGTCACACTGAGGACGTCGCGTATCCGCACAGATTCCTCCACTCGTCTTGGAAAATCGACAGACCAGACCAGCCAATGTCAGAAGAGATATTTCCATAACTGGGCACGCAAACTTCTCATCGTTTGCAAGTAGATGTGCCTTCATTCGTTGCGGCGGTGAAAGAAATTGCTCAATCAGCTTGTCCAGTTCATGCGTCGCCCCGTGCCATCCACCTTTCTGATTCATATTCACCAACATGCAATGCTGGTTCAAGGAAGCAAGCAACACGAGACAGGAGTTTCGGTCCAACGGTTCTATTAGACCAATTACATCCGCCAAGGTCATTTGGTCACCGAAGATTTCT
>CAIYYI010000641.1 GCA_903930345.1 uncultured Verrucomicrobiota bacterium | reverse complement strand
TTTAGCAGAGCAGCCAAAGCAGCAATTATCGGTTAGCACCAATGCTAGCACCACTAGCACTAGCACCACGCCGCCGCCGTGGCGGGGAGTTTTCTTCTTCGGACCTGAATCCGTTCAGAACCGTGACGGTGATGAAATTCCGGTCTGGCATGTATATGTGGGCGATGACCAGGGCGAAGCCGTGGGCCGCGTGTATCGCCTGTACAGCTTTGCCAAGGCTGAAGCCCTGGCAAACGCCATGTCACACGATCGCAAACTGGAACTCATCGCCGAAGCCGACCAAGCCTAAGAGGAACCCACCATGAAAAATCCAATCATCACCATCACCGGCACCACCGACCACGAGCGCACCGCGAGCTTGCGGGCTGGCCTCGTAGCCCTTGGCTACGAAGGCCTATCCTTCGCTTGGGACAGCGGCCGTCCCGTCTGTTTCGGCGAACCCGCCCAAGACTGGTTCGACTACAACTCAATCACCCTAACCATCAAAACAACCCCCAACCAATAAAACACCATGAACAACCAACCAAATCACGAATCAGACTTAGACTCCGTGCTCCCCGAACCATGCACCGAGCTATTATACGCCTACACCCGAGCCATGGCCGTGGCCGACGGCGAACAAGTCGAAGTCACCACCACCGCCGCGGAAGCCGGCATCCGCTATCCGGTATACCTCACCCGCGCCGTATGGAATAACTACGTCGCCGTTCCCGCCGGAGTATCCGGCCAAGACGAAGCCGGGAGATTATGGGATGTCGTGTGGATGCTACGCCACGCCATCCAGCGCAGTCGCCCCGGCATGGACCGCATCCCAGTCGGGTTGTATGTCCGTAACGACAACCACCGCGCCCGCCCCGTCAAACTGATCGCCACCTGCGGCCCGCGAGACATAGATGATCCCTCGCCCGCCATAACTGTCATGCTCACCACCGAAGATTAAAAACCTGCCTCTCCTCGCAAGGGGAGAGGCTTCCCCAACAAAATATGCAAACCCTTCTCCCGCTCACCCACACCGTCACCACCGACCAAGTACACAGCCTGATCTGCATCCCGGACCGTGACACCGCCGAATGCGAAGTCACCAGCCTGCGCCACGAACACGGCCCCCGCCTGATCAAAACCACCATCCGCAAAGATCGCGTCGGAAAAAACAGTGCCTACACCCTCCGCTACATCATCCGCAAAACCACCACCCAAAACCTGTTTTGACTATCGGCCAGCCGCTATCAGCCATCCGTCCCATGCTCCTATCCCATTGGCCCGTCCGCCGGAGGCTACTCGCCTCCGGTCCTCACCGCCAGAGGGCTGACGCCCTCTGGACTCCTTGCACGCTGCACTTAGCTACCACGCTACGCGCCCTTTCCGACAGGCGGAAAGGTATAGTGTTTTTAAGCCCCGTCCAGTATGGCAGCCTAATGCCATTTCCAGTCCACCCCACTTTAACCGCACTCCCTCCCTACCGCCATTGAAACACATGCACCCGTTGCCAACACACATCCGTCCAACTTACATGTAACCCCCAGTATACTTTATGACTACCCTTGGACTACCCACTCAGTCGACACCTGTTAGCGGTCCAGTTGCCGCGCCCCCCCCACTCTTTTCCGCAGTCCCGCAGCCACCGCAGTAACCCCTATAACTTTCTGAAAAATGACCCCGTTTTCCAGAGAGATATACCCCTTACTGCCGTGGCTGCGTGGCTGCGGAGTTGGGGGGAGGAGGGGGGCAACGTGGTCATGTTTTTGTCACAGTGTAGATCCGGGACTTGAAATTGCCACCATCAGTAACATTCTCCCGGCTCAGGTATCGTTCCTCGCGGGTCACCATGAACCCATCCACCTCCAATGTGTTTTGGTCCCGAAACAGCTTCGCCATGATCGTTCCGATTACTTTTTTGCCTTTGGCATCGTCCGAGCCAGGGCGGAGGCCGGGAATCGCAATATCGGCACTCTCACACAACCCGAACAGCTCCGTGGCCGTCAAGCCCCGGTTAAGTTCGCCCGTTTCGTTGATGGCCAGCACCACGCTTCGCAGCCAAACCAAGGCCGGGTTACTCACCCGTTCCTGGGCTTGCTGATGGCCATCCATCAAGGGCACGGTCTGGAACAAGTTTTGGCAAATCCAATCCATGACCTGCGCCCATTCCCGGAAATCATGCCGAGTTTCATTGGTCCGGAGTTTCCCGCCCTCATGCCACGCCCGAATCACGGCAAACACGCACCCAAGGTAATATGGCTGCCGGGCTCGCACCCGATCCAGCAAATCACCTTCGGGGAAACTTCGGAAGAAAAACCCTGGCGGTTTCTTTCGAATCCGGATGATGCTGCTCCGGTTGGCAAAGTCCCGGGTGGTGTCAACGCCGTTCGAGGTCAGGAAGACAAAGTAGTTCTCCGGCGGCACCCCCACCTCACCTCGATGTGGCACCCGGCAAGGAAAGTAGATTTCCGCCGTTAGAAAAGCTTCCGTATGCGCGCTCTCAAACCGGCCACGGAAGTTATCGAATTGGATGAACGGCCGGCCGGCCACGAGCTGTTCGCTCAAGCTCTCATCCACCGACCCGACACCTCCCTGCCGGTTGGTCACTAGCGACATTCGCTCGTTATACAATGCCGCGATAATCTTCTGCCGATAAGTCTTTCCTGACTGGGACTGGTCCGCTTCGGCCACGTCCGCCGGCACGCGGCGTTTTAAGAACCCGCCCAGTCTCAAGGCTGGCGCAATCAAGCTGGCCAGGGCGCGCGTCCGGTCGCCTTCACTCTGAAAATCGAATTCGGCCATCAAATCCGATAACGCGGCCACGGCCTCGTCCAGGCTGACCACGGGGGGAAGACTACCGCCCGTAATGAGCAGGCGAGTACCTTCGTCATACCCGGGCCCGGCCACCCCTAATTGGCCGTCCACCTCGCGCATCATCGGGCAGTTGATCAGCCCCTGCACGCGCGGTAAACACCTTTCGGCCTCTTCACTCTGCAGCAGGGCTTCGGCCATCTCCTGCGGACAGATCACCGGCTTCAGCACTTGTTCCCCTTTAGCCCCGGCGCGCCACGCAACCAAATGCGCATACTTTTCAAAAACCGACCGCGCGGCCGATGGCCGCAGGATTTCCAGTGCCAGCAGTCCATCATCCCGCTTGATCAGGGTGACCACCGCCCCGCCGCGCATAAATAACCGCTTGGCAGGTGCGATCATCCGGAAAAGACTCTCGGCGCAGCCAGAAATGGTCACGTCGCCGCTGGGAAGTATCAGATAGGGCAGTTCCTTTTTCGCTGGGTCTTCTTCCAGTAGTGCCTGAGCCTCTTCAATCTGCATTTCCTTCCCCCATTTACCGAGCTGTTCAAGTTGATTGTCCTCATCCCCTGAGGGATCGTTTTTCGCTGTCATAAGCATGATTCATCCTCCTCCTTCCGTGCCCGTTTCTCAGCCAGCCAAGCCTCGTAAATCGCCTGTCTGGTCGGCCTGAGCCGGATTGGTCTGCCATCTGGCTCCGGGTCCAGATAAAGCAGTTCCTGTAATTTCCCGCCCTGCCAAATAGTGGTGGGATCTGGCTCTGGTTCCACCTTGGGTATCCAGATCGGATCACCGTACTCATCAAACTCCAACGGTTCAGCGGCCCATTTTTTGCGCTCGGGCGGATGCCGCGGAGCGGGCGGCCCCTTCTCACCGCGGAAACACCCTGGCAACCGTGTCAGGCGAACGGCCGTAATCGTTCTCGGATCTGCTCCCAACACTGTCATCAACGGTTTGAGCTTCCGCGCCTTATCGTCCCAATCCGCCTTACTGGTAGCGTCTACCCGCACTAACGCGTGAATGGACTGCCCGCCCGAGGTGTAGATGGCTGAGATGCGCAGGGGCAATTGCACGATCATGGGCAGCCAATCCGCCGCCTCCGCCTTATCCGACTCCAGCACAAGGAAGCGCCAGTCGGTTACTGATTCCTGGCTACGCCGTGACAACTTGTCGCCCTCGCGGGGATTAGGGTGATACTCCCCATCTGTCGGGGCGCACAGGAAGTAAACCCCTTCCTTGCAGCCATGGATGAGATAATCCAGACAACGCGCATCAAAAGGACCTTCGCCAATGGTGCAGGTGACCAACCCCTGCGACTGTTCCCGATCAAACACGATCACCGTTTCGCCCGGTTGGTAGATCCGTTGTAAGAAACTGGCTGGGGTCTGTGTTTCCGGCCAGATCGGTGAGCGATCTTTGACATACTGCGCATCCACTCCCGGCACCAAGGCGGCCACCCGTTTCAGAATCTCTGGCTGAAATTCGAGTTTGCTGGGCGGTGGCGCAGGTGCTGGTGCTGGGGAAGCATCCCCAGGCACGCTGCCCGTAATGCGCCGTTTGGATCTTCCACCGGTCAGGTATCCACGCGGCCGTTTGGACGGCGCATGCGCCGCGGAAGACAATTTGTGGCGCAGCTCACTTTCCGACCAGGGTGGCTGACACCGTGAATTCCATGGTGCCAATGCCGTCAGTGCATCCGCCTCCGATAAGGCAAAGCCATGCATCAAGACACACGCAACACGAAATGTCGTGCTGTGTCCCTGCTGCCCGCTGATCGCTGGCGGGCACCGTTCCAGGTATCGCTGTGCTCGCTCCAATACGGAACACGACGGTTGTGGGGCACTGAATTTCAATTGGCAGCGGGGTTGAAGGTTTTATCGGCACCAGCAGCCCCGAAAACCACGGGTGGCAGCCGGCAGGGCAGCGTCCGGCTTTGCAGGAACTTCTCCACGGCCGCCACCGAATAAAACACGGTGCCACCACCCCGCCGGGCGGCCGGGTTGGATTTGAACCGCGGAATGCGCGCCTGGTCGAACCAGTCCCGCAAGGTCTCGCGGGACGGCACGGGGTCGAAGTACGCTGGAATCACCGTTTGCAACAGCCCGTCCAGCGAGGCGAGCCGTGCAGAGTTGCATAACTTTTGCATGCCCAATCCATACCATATGGGCGGATTCCTCCTTTTTGGAGGCGGAGATGCAAAACGCGATGCCAAAAATGCAAAACGCGACGGTCCCGATGCAAAAGGCGATGCCAACAAAAACGCCGCCATGCAAAAGGCGTGGCGGCGGATGCAATTTACGGTTTTTTCTCGGCTCTGCTCCGGTCAAGCCCCCGTTGGTGGCTGCTCCATGATTTCCTTTAAGACGGCTAATTTAGGCCGGGGCCCAGTTTTTGCGGTTTTGGCTTTGCGCCGTTTCTCCCACCCCTTTATCGCATTGGCGGCTTTGATTTCGCTGTTTCTGACGTTGGTCCATTGGCCATGCCACTGCAAAAACGCAGCGGCAAACTTTGCGTAGGCTTGCGCGTCATAAAGACTGGCCCGCCACAACCCAAACTTCTTGACGATGGACGGTTTGAGCTGCTCCCGCATGATCTCCAGGTTGGCCGGCGAAAGATTCCAATACGAAACGGGTTTGAACCCATTGCGAATGTCGAAACATTGGCCCAATAATTCCGCAAATATGTACTCCCGCATCAGAGCCGCGCGCTCTGCCGTGCGCCCTTTCAATTTAGGCAGTAAAAGAAGTTCCATCGCTTGAAAAGTGATCGGGTATTGCTCGGGTTGCGGCAGCGCGCTGCCGTCATCGAACGGCCCGTCATCAGGCACAGCCTCCCACGCCGCCAGTACTCGTTCCACCTCCAGGTGATCCTGCTGGATCTTTTGGCAGCTGGCCCGGTAAAGGTCCCACGCCTCGTCCACCAGTCGCTTGGGGTCGATCTGCTCCGCACGCGCCAGTCGCGCCGCTAGCGCGGCCAGCTCCAGTTCGCTTGGCCGCGGCCAATGCTCGAAACTCTCGGTCCGATAATCACTCTTGATGATGAGCCCTTGCTTGAGGGGTTTCTCCCTAGGTTGGGGAGCGTCAGCCGGGGTTTTCGTCGTTTTGGTTTGGTTAGTCTTTTGATTTATCATTGTTTGGCTCTCGACTTGGGGTGGATGGCGTAAAACAGCTTTGTCTCCGCACTGCTGACCCGGCTCTGGTAGTGCTTCTTGATGATCGCCTCCGAGTTGCCGAACTGCTCGGCCGTGCGGCCATAGCTGCCCGTGGACCGGAAAAAATGAGAGATCGCCGTGTGCCGCAACACATCCGGCACCCACGGCTTCAAATCCGGATTTTCCGGCGTCGGGTCGCCATACCCCAGGCGGGCGCGCAACTGATGCAGTTCCCCTTTGAACGACGGGCGGTAGATTTCATCGCGCCCCTGGTAGCGGGTCAGCCACGCTTTGAGCGTCGGGTGGATCTCCACGATCCGGCCTTTGCCGGTTTTGGTTTGGGCCGCCTTGAGGCGGATTTCCCCGTCCACCAGGTTCACCTGCTCCCAGTTCAGCCGCGCCGTCTCAAACGGCCGCAGCCCACCAAACAGGCACAGGGCCAGGTACGGCACCAGCCGGCCTCGCTCATGCCGCTCGGCGGCCCGCAGCAGCTTCTCGCATTCTGGCACCGACAGCACTACCGGTTCCCGGTCATCGTCTTCCGACACCCCCTCGATCTCGACCGCATAGCACGGATTATTGATGCACCAATGTCGCTTCCCCTTCATGCACCACGTGAAGAAACTCGAGATGGCCCGGCAATTGGCATCCTTGGTGTTAGCCGACACCGGGCGGTTCGCCAGGTATTTCTCGATATGCTCCGGCAGCACATCCGTCACCCGC
>CAIYYI010000640.1 GCA_903930345.1 uncultured Verrucomicrobiota bacterium | reverse complement strand
CTGGTGCAATTCCACGGCCAGCACATTGTTCCCCGCCCGCAGGTAGTTGGTGCCAGCCTGGGTGGTGAAAAAGGTCTGCTCCTCCCCGCCGGAAACATTGGCGGGCGCCGTGGTGAGATAGGTCACCGCGCCAGTCGGCATGTTACTGCGGAACACCTCCCCCCCGTTCAGGTACACAATCGCCCCGTCATCCCGCAGCAGCCGGAAAGTGAGGCTGGTGCAGGTGAGGCTGGTGGGCATGACAAAGGACTGGCGGAAGTAGGTGGTGATGTACTTGTTGTTCGCGTTGGTCCCGTAGCCGACGGGGGTCACCTCGCCATCGCCGCCGTAGCCCAGGCGGGCCGGACCCTGTTTCCAGGCGGTGGTGCTGAAAAAGACCTGGTTCCAGTTCACCCCGGGATAAACGCCGGTATCCAGATATTTCCAGGTGGAGTTGGAGGCCACCAGCAAGGCCGAACTGGCGGGCGGCGTGACCACCACCGGCAGCACGGCGGAATCCAGCCGGGCACCGGTGTCATCCACCAGCCGGGCCAGGAGCTGACGGGTGCCGGGCAAAGGCCCCTCCCAGTCAAAGCTGTAGGGCGGATTGCGCAGCTCCGCCAGCTTGGCGGCATCCGCGTACAGTTCCACCCGCATCAGGGATCGGCCGACCGGCAGTTGGAATTGGACCTGCACCGGCAACGTGGCGGTGGAGGCGTATGAGTAACCGGCTACGGGGCTGGCAAAGTAAATGCGCCCCTCGGTGGTGCCCCGGGCCTGCAATTGGAGATCAAAGCCGGCGTCCCCGCTGCTGGCGGAGGATTGGTGCAGCTCCACCGCCAACAGGTTGCTGCCCGCCACCAGACCCGACCCGGGCACGGGGATGACGGTCTCAAAATAGGTGGTCTCATCGGGAGTGTCCACCGAAGAGGATGAGACTGTGGTCCCGGTGATGGTGCCAGAGGGGAGATTGCTGCGGAACAACTCGCGGCCGTTGAGGTACACCACGGCTCCATCATCCCGCAACAACTGGACTATGAGTTCGGTGAATGCGGCCGGATTGGTGACGGTGAACCAGCGGCGGAAATAATGGGTGACCCGCCCGGAGGTCAGGGTGGTGGACTCGCCGTCCAGGCCCCAGCCGAACCGGGCCTCACCGACGAGCCAGGTGCCATCGGAGTACTTCCCCTGCGCCCAATCCGCCCCCGGGCTGTTGGTGGCGTCCCAGAATTTCCAGGTGCCCTCCGCCGGGATCAATGTGGCCAGCACCGGCTGAATGGGCGGCGGCGGAACGGTGACGGTGATGGCCACCGGGGCACTGGTCAGCACCGCACCCCCGGCCAGCACGGCCTGGGCGGTCAGTTGGTGGGTACCCACGGACGGATTGGTCCAAGTGAGGCTATAGGGCGCATTGGTCACCCGCCCCAAACGCACGCTTCCGGCATAAAACTCCAACCGCTGCACGGAAGCGACGCCGTCCAGGAAGCTAAGGAGCGGCACCTGGGCGGGGGCATTGAAATGGGCGCCCAGCGCCGGAGCGTACAGCCGCAGCGCCAGCGGGCTGTTGGTGGTGGCCAACCCGCTCAAGGCAAGGTCAAAGCCGACGTCGGAACTAGTCAGGCTGGTCTGATGAATCTCCACAGCCAGGAGGTTGGTGCCGGGTTGCAGCCAAGTGAGCGGCAGCTCCACTACGAGCGGGGTGACCTCATCCGCATTGCCCACGTTGTTTGTGGCCAGGGAATTGAAGCTGACCAGCCCGGCCTTGAGATTGTCCCGGAAGACCTCGTGCCCGTTCAGATAGACCACCGCGCCATCATCCCGCACCAATTGCAGCAGCAGGGCGCTGTATTGGACGGGGCCGGGCGCCACAAACGATTTGCGGAAGTAGGTCGTGATGATCCTCTGCGAGGCGTTGGTGCCGGCGCTGACCGTGGTAACCTCGCCGTCGCCGCCGTACCCCAGGCGGGCGGGACCGGCCTGCCAGCCCCAGTCATTGAAGGCGTTGGCCGTCCAGTTCGCGCCCTGGTCCGAGCCATCGTCCAGGTATTTCCAAACGTCGCCGAACGAGATAAGCGCCGAACGGTCATTGGGCACACGGCCGTGGATGACCACCGGCGCGCTGGTGAAAGAGAGCCCGCTGGAATCCGTGGCCACCGCGCGCAGGGTAGAGAGCCCCACGGGAGGCGTAGCCCAGGTGAGCCGGAACGGCGCCTGGGTCACAGTACCCACGGGGGTGCTGCCCGCCAGGAACGTCACCTCGCGCACGCCGAGGGTGCCGCCGAGCACCACCTCCGCCGCGAGATCCACGCTGCCCGGCAGAGACACCTCCGTGTTGGACACCGGAGCCACCAGCCAGACACCACGGGCACGGTTGGTGCGGAAAGTGGCATTCAGCTCCAGGTCGAAACTCAGGTCGGAGGAGGCAGGACCGCTCTGGTGAATTTCCACCGCCACGATATTGGTGCCTGGAACCAGGGCATCGCCGGGGCTCAGGGCGAAGAAGATGAAATTGGAGCATCATCCGGGACATTGGTG
>CAIYYI010000639.1 GCA_903930345.1 uncultured Verrucomicrobiota bacterium | reverse complement strand
CTCCCCACCGGGTTTTGGGTTTTCCCTCCTGCTGGGGCAAACGATCTCCCGGAACTTCGGCGCAGTGCCACCAAGAGCAATGTCAAAAAACGGTCGGGTGGTTCGGACTTCATTCATAACGGGGCCTTTCAGTTTCATGGTTTATGCAAGGCTCACCGTAGCACAGGTTTTGAGGCGAAAGTGCGCGGGCAAAAACCGGGTGCGGATATCTGCGCGAGTTTGCGCGTCGTTGCGGGAGTATGCGGGGCATTTTTGGTGCGGAAATAATTTGACGGGGGTTGGGATGGCGGAGCGTGGCGTGGCGACCAAAATAAACGCGGAAGTCGGAACGCGGGCCCCATGGTTTAACCGCAAAGAACTCAAAGAGCGCATAGATCGGAAACGCAGAAGCAGGAGCTGTGATTGACCACGAATTAAACGAATGACGCGAATATGGAGCCGTGGGGCATTCAGTAGGCCAGTGCTTCGGTTGCGGATAAAGCAGAAATTGGTAAAGCAGAAAGCAGAAATTGACCCGGAATTATTGGCGCTTGGGAGCGCCGCCGGGTGGCTCCGGATGTTGTCGTTTTCTTTCATAGCATTCATTTTTTGTTGGACGGGCCAGGGTGGTGCAGCCATCCCGGGTTCGCGTCGCGTCTCCTCTATACACCCGGTTTTGAAATGGGCCGGGAGCGGCTCATAAAAACTGGTCGCGGGATGGTATCACAAGGCATCAGTAGGTATCAGTAGGTATCAGGAGGCATCATAAATATATTTTGAAAAATGCTTGCGTGGGGTTTTTGTGGGGAAAAACGGGGGAAAAGCAGAAATGTGGAAAGCACAAAGCAGAAATCCAAAGGGGAGCTATTTGCGGCCCAAGGGGATGGGCAGGATGGCGGAAAGGCGGAAGATTTAACCGCGGATGACAGGATAAAAACTTTGGATTGGGAAAACCCACCAAATGGGGAAGACAGTTCGACAGGCGAATGAAGCGACCAAAACCTTTTCCAGCCGAACCAGCGTGCGGGTCTCATCATCCGCGCAGGTTTCCGGCCTACGAAGCTGCGAAGGGGTTCAACATTTTTACTCCGGTGACAGTGGAGACCCCCCGTGCTCACCGGCTCGCGCTTTGATTTTCCTGACGGCTTTATCTTCGATTCGTCTGACGATCAGTTGCGGCATAACCGCATTAATTCCCAATTACACTATCAATGATAGCACAACCCCGGGGGGGCACATGGCAACAAACAATCAGAGAACAAGAAGGCGAGTATCAATGCTCACACAATCTCAGTCGCACCTGAAGGGAACCTTGCATGATACACGCCCCAAACCCTGGGTTACCCCCTTTGACTGGCTCAAAATCGCACCCTCCTCCACCACCCAGCACCCACCGGTTTTGTGCTGGCTGGCGGCGCTGTGGCCAGTCTTCGCACTGGCATGCCAGCCCTTCAGGGTTTTGCCGTCGAACACCGGCATGAGACCGTCCGGAGCCGGCTGGGCGGACACACTCAGGGCGGAAACCGCCAGAACCAGCCACGAACAAGTCAACCAATGGGTGCTTTCAGGGTGCGGGCTGCAATGGAATCTGCCCGGCAGCGTCAATCATAATGCGGAGGGATGCTTTGCACCGGTCAAGCTCGGTGGTGGAAATATTTCCTCCGCGTTGGGTGGCGGCGTGCCGTGTGAGCCACTCAAAACGGGATAGGATCTGGCCGCTGCGCTGGCTGTACTGTGTGGGCGTGATTTTACCCGCTTGTCGCAAGAGGGCAGCTTGATGCAAATCCTGTTTTGCCTGCTTGAAAAACAGGTCCGCATCCTTTGGGGGTGGCTCCTGCCCGGTCAGGCGCAGCGCGCGTTCCTGTCCGGCCAGGCTTAAACTGGATAGCGGCAGGGATAAGGACCGGCCGCTGGGCAGGCAAAGGGAAACTCTGCCATCCCTGACCCCCTCAAGCCTGGCCGTCAGCACCTTGCCGGCCGCATTGGTCCAAGTCTCCGCCCAAACCACGGTGTGGAGAAAGAAAACCCAAACCAGAGCCGGGAGGATGAGGCAGCGCGTTTTCATCGCACACGGAGCCGGAATCCGGTGAAGGTGTTGGTGCCGAGGGGAACGGAAAGCCAGTTCAGGTAACCGTCTCCGCGCAGGTAGGAGACTGCCGGCGCATTCGTCGAATTCAACTGAAACGGCACCGCTTGCCACGCCGGCAACGGACCCGGCAGCGGGCCAGCCTGCAATTCATAGGTTTTACCCGGCACCGTGTAAAACCCAAACCAAAGGGAGCCATGCTGATCGTCGCGCAGTATTCTTTCGATCCCGAGAAAATCGAGTTCCCAAGTCGGGTCGGTACCCGCCATGAATTCCTGCAGGTTGCTGAGGCCGTCCCCATCAAAGTCGTCCTCAGGCCGAACCTGGCGGATATCAGTCAGATTGTTTGCCGCCGCCAGGATAAGCAACTCCCACGTGTCCGGCAGCCCATCACTGTCGGCATCCTGATCCTGCACCATGTCCAGACGGACGAGTTGGCCAGGACTGCCGATGGGCTGGACAGATTCCAAATCAATGAGTGAATACTCCTGGGAGCCAAGGAGCAGAACAAACTCAGGCAGGTCGCCCGTCCGTGCCGCGTAGGTGACGTAATTGGTCTTTCGCCCATCATCAAGGGGCACTTCAATCCGGTAGTTGATGGCTGGCCCGATGCCTTCATGCAAGCGCGTACGCCCGCACTCACGGCCACCGACCCGCACCACCAACTGGGCCTGATCAGACTGCATCAATGGCCGCCCGTAGGGGCTGAGGATCTCGCCGTAGTAGCAGAAAGAAGGGTGAGGAAGACCCGCCGGGCCGGGTGCCAGACAAAGCGCATAGGCCAGCGCCAGGAGCACACGGCCAACCAAGGCGGGCCGGGGGAGGGTGGATTTTGCTGGCGCGAGAACGGGCGGAAGGTTCGGGTTCATAGCGGTGTCGTTTTGAATGTGCAATGCGCCATCAGTCCTTCAATTGCCTGAATAGGAGTACGTTTGGAAGAACAGTTTGATATCGCTCGCCCCGCCCTGTCCCTCGTTGCCGTAGATGAACCAGTCGAGGGCGTGGTCCCGGGAGCTGTGCAGGGCGCCAGCAGGAATGATGAGGAGCCATTGTGTATTCCAAACAGAGCGACCCACCAGACGTGAGTTGTGGGTCATCTCCCCCGGGTTAAAGCCACTGTCGTGGTAGGCCCGCAAGGAAGGATACCTCCGGAGCTGCGCCCAAGGCGCATCCAGACTGTCATAGAGCGGTATCCAATCCGGCTGGCCGAGTTCATTCGAGGTGACAGGGAACGGCACAGGGATGGCCTGATCAAGCACCTGCCAGAGACGCAGGCTTTCCCCCAGATCACTGGCTGAGCGCATGACGTCCAGCCCCACCGGGATCAAGTACACGTGGGGCTGGCGAGCGAGATAGACCTGCTGCGAGCCATCCGTGATGCGATCATAATCACTGAACCAGACACCCACGCTGCGAATCTTGGTCGCGAAGTAGGAGGAGTCGTAGGCACTGTCACCGCCCGCCAGGTCATGCCCGAAGAAGTTCTTGGCAAAGTCAATGGTGGAACCAAACGGGATGATGAGGCCGGGCTCGCGGTCCTGAAGTCCGCCTTGGGCGGCAAACGGCAGGCAATACCGGCGGAAGGCGGAATGTTGCAGAAGGTTGTCCACCTTGCATTTTTCAAGCGCCGCACGCCAGTTGGCATCGCCGGAAGCCCCGGAGGCGATGCGGAACAGCTCGGTGCGGAGTGAGAAGCGGCTGCTCTCACTCTGGGGATTGTTAAACCCAAGCCGGCCATCAAGCACGCTGAAATTGGCCTTCAACCGGGCAAGAATGTCCGACAGACCCGACTCTCCGATGCGAGCGGCGGCGAGGGTGGGTTGCCCGTCCACCAGGCGGCCTATGGTGCGGGAGCGGATGATCTCATTGAAAACCACACCGCCGGACCCCGCACCCTTCGCCGAACCGAGCAGGCCGGTTTCATAGTCATAGGCCTTGGCCGTGAGATACGTGTAGCGCGCCGCCAGCTCGAAGGCATCGCCATAGCGGCGAAGCGCGTCATTGCGGAAAATACGGAAGGTCATGTCCTGGTACCGGCCCGAGGCGATGCGGTTGGCGGCGGAGGTGCGAACGCGCTCGCGCTCAGCCAAAAGGCGCTGGCCCTCGCCAATGACGGAAAGGCAGTGTTCGCGGGCCAACGTGAGTTGCTGAAAGACCGCCAAGAGCCTGGCCACGCTGGCCTGCTGGCTGCGCGCAAGGTCCATGATGGTCATCCGCATTTCGGCGTCCTGAAGCCGGTTTTCGTGCTGGAGGTTGGCCATGGTGCCCTCAATGGTCTTGATGGCGGCCGCCAGCTTGAACATTTCAAGGTAGTTCTCTTTCACCATGAAGGCGATCCGGGCGATGTGCTGGATGGTATAGCCAACCCCATAGAGCGTCGCCTTGACCCCCGAGAAAGTATCGCCGCCGTTGGCCATGCCGACAATGAGCGAGGTGGGCAGGGCCTGCGCGGCGACCTCCTTGAAATGCTGCTCCAGCGCGGCCATGCTGGTGGAGTAGTTTGCCTTCATCTTGCCCCAGGCATCCATGCTCGCCGTCACAATGGCGGCACGGTTGGTGGTGAGGGCCACCTGCTCCGCGTAGGCCTTGACATCGTGGAAGCCAACCGTGTCCGCGTGATACCACTCATAGCGGTCGATCAGGCGTCCGGAATCGTTGTCCAACTCGCGCAGGGCCACGCGGCATTCGAGCAGCCGGGTGAGATACTCACCATAGGCGCGCTGCACCTCCCCCGGGCTGGCGCGCTGGCCCCAGGCCGCAGGCTTCGACATCAGCCCGTTGACGGCGAAATGGAAGGCCACGTTCAAATTCGTGGCGAGCAACGAGGTGCCATCCTCGCCTCCTCCCAGCACCGCGTCCTGCAGCAAATCCAGGAAACCCTGCCGGCTGTCAGAGATGGCTGGGGATGAGAAGACATAGTTCGTGATGGTGATCTGGCCGATCTCTGTGCTCGGATCGAATCCCAGGGTCTGGAGGTCCGCGTAGGCGAAGTGAAACAAGTCCGGCCCGGTGTAACCCTGCGGGTAGGTGGCTCCGGCGCCGATGTCCTCCGGATAGGGGGAGCCGAACAACTGGATCAGCCGGTTGTTGAAGTCGGCTTCCTGGTCCAGCACAGCCTCCTCAAAGTTCAACGCGCTCTCGCTTTGCTGGCGCAGCAGACGCGCGGCATCCTGCGCGCCATCAAAGGTCGCCTGGGCGTTGCGCAGCGCGATGACCGCGCGGTCAAAAATCTGCTCGAAATGGGTGCGTCCGGCATCGATCTCGGACGGGCTGATGTCGAAGGGGACGGTGTGGCGGGCCAGTCCGAGCGGATTCAGGCCCTGGTCCACATGATCGGCTTCTGTCTGGATGGCCTGATAATTCACAGCGATCTCATCCATGGCCTTGACGGTTGAACGATCAATCCGGGTGAGATCGGCCTCCACCGACTGGTTGGTGCTGGCCGCCGGCAGCAGGGATTGGCAGACAGCCCAGTTGTAAAAGGCCGCCTGACCGGCGCGCGCGGTCCATTCGCTCACGCCCCAGGCGCGCTGCCGGTCGGCATCCACGCCCTCGGTGACGGTACTCTGGTCATCCTCGGTGTAGGTCTTGCGGTAGGCGCGGCGCACAATCTCAGTGCCGGTGCGAACCATGGCCGCAGCGGCTTCCGCAAAACGGGCCTCATCCCTGGACTCGGAGCTGATGACCTGGTAGCCGATGAGCATGGGAGTGATGGAGGGGTCGCCCCAGTTGAAGTGGGGGTTGCGCAACAGATGGTAATAGCCCTTGAGAGCGCTGAGATAATGGCCCCAGGCATCCCCGTGGCCCTGCGGGTAGAGTCCGGCGGCGGTTTCGGCGTTGATGATGACGGCTTGGGGATCACGAATATTGTAGTTCGCGGCGTAGGCGACTTCGCCGGCATCAATGCCCTTGGTGAAATTCCAGACCAGGCGGTTGTAATACGGATAATGGTTCACACCGGGGGCGAGGTTGGTGTCGCCGCGGCCGCGCAGCAGGGCCAGCTCCTCATCCAGCAGGGTGGGCACCTGGTTGTCAAAGCAGAAGAGCGACGAGGCGAAGGCCCCATAATCAACCGGCAGCACAGCGGCGTTGTTAATGACGGTCTGGGAACCGAATCCGATGGTGGGATCAAGGGCATCCGCATAGGCCTCATTGCCGAGGAGCATGTAGAGGGCGTGCAGGCGGCTGGCGGCGAGCATCAATTGCTGGTTCACCGCAGGGTTGTTGATGCCGAGATCAAGACTGAGATGACGGGCGCGGTTCAGAATGGTCTGATAGAGCTGGATCAGGCCCACGCTGGAGATGGCCTCCATGTTCAGCGCCACATCCCCGGCATAGGGGGGGCCGGCCAGGGCGATCATGCCCGCCTGGGTTTCGACGGGATTGCTGTAGAGATCGCGCATGCGCTGTTCGAAGGGGGTGAGGGCATTCAGCACGCGTTGCACCCAGCCTTCCGCCAGATTGAATTCAGTGTAGGAACTCCAGTTCGTGCCCACGATCGCCGCCACGGCGGGATCCAGCGCCCGGTAGCGCACGGTGAAAAAACGGTTCACCATGTCCACCAGGGATGCGCCCTGACCGCCGATACGGATGCGGGTCAGACCCGGGTCCTGGGCGAACAAGGGGGCGGCACCCGGATCCTGGGGCACGCCGCCCTGCACCGTGGGCTCCTGCGCGCGCCACTGAAACTCAAAACGCCCCGCCTCACCGCCAAAACTCTGACTGAAAAGCATGTTCATCTGCTCGGAAAGGAGGTTCAACTCATCGCTGAGGGGAATGAGAAAACCCGGGTATAACTGCGGCAACACCCGGATGACCTGCACGGAGATCGGGTCGCCCTCATGGACGCCGAGCGCCGGATTGCTGGCATTGTTGAAGGCGAGGGTCACGTGGCCCGCGCCCCGGCCCGCGGCGGCCAGTGCCAGGTGATCGAAGGGTTGGTTCGGAACCGCCTCGACCGTGTTTGTGGCCAGGGTGTCAACCACCGCGTCCCACTCCCCCTTTCTGCCGGTGTCGCCGACGGTGCAGATGGCCTTGATCTCGGCCCGCTGGCGGTCGGTGAGATGATTGACCAGCAGAAAGCCGGTGCCGGTTCGCGGCTCGACCAGTTGGCCCACAAAACGCAGTTTGTCAGTGGCTCGGTTGGGGTCGTAATAGAGACGCCCGCTCAAGTCGGGGGGGAGGTTGTAGAAATAGACGTGCCCGCTGCGGTCGTAGATCGTCCCATGGGGACCGGTGCTAAAGCCGTAATCGGCCAGCGGCCGCAACAGATTGGCTCCACGTTCCATGGTGGGATCAATCAGCTTCACGGATGGCCCCTGGCCAAGGTTGGTCGATTGCTGAAAAACAACATCGACGCTGAGCTGGTCCCAGATTTCAGGCAGGCCGTTGATGGGGCGAGTGAGGGTCTGGCCCACCTGCATGGAAGGTGCATCCACGGGCCAGTTCACTATCCAAGTGACCGGTACGGGTGTGCCGATCGTCGGGTAGCTGAGGTTGCTGAAGTCAATGTTTGTCCGGGGCAGCCAGGGGATGGGGGTGCCAAACACGGGCTGCTGGCTGGCGTTCAAACCGGGGAACCAGAACCCTTCCTGCATGGGATAGAAATCATATTTCTCGATCTGCGCCGCGTCTTCGTCCCCCGGCCCGGCCCCCACAGCCCACCACACACGTTTGCGGTCACGCCAGGCGAACGGGCTGCCGCTGAACGTCGGCTCCACGTAAGGGAGAAAATCAAGCGGATGCGGCCCCTGCAAAGGCAGGCCGACGCTGGTGCGGAAGGTGAAGTCCGGGTACTGGGCGTTGGTGCGCACCACCTGGAAAACATGCATCGCCGGCTTGCCTGACAGGGGATCGGTGTAATCGGCCAGCACGAAAGGCTGCGAGAGGCCGGCCGCGTTCAGGTCATTCCGCAACGCGAAGGCCGCATAGGCGCCGTGTTCCTGGCCGAGGAGCGCGTGCTCCTCGTTCGGGTTGAAACCAGGCAGGGTGGGATCGTTTTGAACGTAGATTGACGGCAGGGTGGCTGACTGGAAGTCCGGAGAACCCTGGCCCGACGCAAGCACCATCTGGGCCGCGTTGGCCGGCCAAATGTTGGTGTATATTTGCGCCCAGGCCGGAAAATACACCGCATGCGCCATCCCCGGCAATTGCACCTTGTGCGACCACCACACTTCCAATTCCCCGGAGTTGACGCCGAAAATATAGCTTTCAGCCTCGGGATTCTGTGTGGTGGGGTAATGGTAGAGCGCGGCGTTGTAAGGCGCGCGTCCGTTTGGATCATGGATATAGCCGTGATACTCCGAGAATCCCTCGCGCTCAAGGAGTCCCGTCGCGCCGGGTTCCACATGGCGGCAGCCAAAGACAGTGGCAGGGCGGCCGTGACGGAGATCCAGCACCTCCCCCTCATGGCTGGCTTCGATCGGAAAATAGGCCAGCAACCCATTGACGGTGGCATAATCGTGTAAAAAGTTTTCCAGACCTGCGGATATTTCTCCGGCGGTGCGCGCCGTGGACCAAAGGCGAATCTCGTCCAACCGGCCCCGGAGAAACGCGGGCACATCAGACCGCGCGTTCCACCCCAGGCACAGCGGCGCGGAAGAGGCGGCAGGCCAGGCCACGGTCTCTTTGAGTTCGACCCGTTGGCCATCAACGTAAAGCGAGGCTTTGCCCGGGGCGGCCACCAGCGCCACATGGTACCACCGTCCAGCCTCCAGCGGTGGCCCAAGCAGTTCAGCCCACGGCTCCCGGAAGCCATCCAACTGCATCCCCAGCCAGGCCCGCAGACTGCCGTTGCCGGTGACTGACAGCATGAACTCCAGACCCTGCGGGGAGGGATCTCCGGCCGGCTTGGCGCGCGTTACCAGGGGTTTCTCGTAGTTATCATTCGGGTGCGGCATCTGGACCCAGCACTCGAAAGTGAATCCGTTCGTGAGCGGCGGCAGGTTTGTGACCGCCACGTAATCCGAGACACCGTTGAATTCCAGGGCATCCGAGCTGACGTTGGGACCCATCTCAGCGCCAATCGTCCATGGGCGAGGCAGTCGGTCAAACAGGGCGTTAGTGTGGCAGAGCGAGCGAACCGCCAGGAACCACAGATCGTCATTCGCCTGAAAACGGAGTAACGAATACCCTTCGCCGGTGGTGCTGAAAACGGCTTCTGGCGATAGCATGGCATGCCCGGGCGGCTGTTGAAAATCCATGAGGGCTGGCGCCAGCTCCCGCGCGATGGGAATGTCAGCGCCCAAATCACTTCCCGTGCCACGAACAAACACCTGGGCGTCCGCGGGCCATTCGACGGCGTACCAATCCAACTCATAGGGCCAGAGGGTGCCCATGGAGTCCGACTCCTCCCAATAAATCTCGATGTTCCAGGGCGAATCCACAGTCCGGCGGATTGGAAAGACCCAACCTTGCTTCGGGCTATGGGTGTACTGGCCCTGGTGCTGATAGACGTGGGCGGGGTTTTCGTGGCCGCGGGTGATGCGGGCCGTCAGCCCCTCATGGCCGAACGATCCGTCCGTGGGCAACAGACGCTGGCCCATCGTGCCGGGCAGGACGTTCACCTGCGGCTTGGCTACTTCGACCACGACCAGGCCGCCCGGAACCTGCCCCTCAAGATCGCCGGTCTTGAAGTACTGCATCACCACCAGTCCTTGCAACCCTGCGGAACCGGGCGTGACGTGCAACTGGCCTCCCTCATCAAGCCAGAGGCCTTGAACGATGTTGGTGATGAGGCTGCCGTTGACCGCGACGGGACCCTTTTGCGGGGCGGGAATGTCCTCATTCCAGTGGAACTTCACATGGCGGTCGCGCAGGTTGACCGTGGGGCCGTTGTAAGGCGGCTCCGTCCAGTAGATGCGGAAGGGGCGTCCCGCAGGGGCACTGCTGACCAGGTAGGTGTGGTCCAGATTGCTGATGCTCAGGCCATCGGTGATCACCCAGCGCACCGTCACAGAACCTCCGGCGAGGGTGTAAACCTGCTGGGCGGATGGCTCGTAGAAGGCATGTCCGGCAGGATCAATCAGGGCGTTGGTCATGCCGGGCCAGTGAACAAACCAACCCGCGGGCAATTCATCCGTGGGCGGCGAAATCGGCTGCCCCAGATAGAGGTCCGGTTTGTCGCCGCTGACCCCGTGGCCAAACGAGCTGTGGACCAGTTTGTAATCCGGCACGTAACCGGGATACGGTTGAGCGGGGACGTTGGTCGGAAAGATCGGCTGATTATTGGCCAGGTTGGTGATCGCCCCGTGACCACCCGCTGTATTGGCCACGCTGGTCAGATTATCAAAAGCCCAGTCATTGGTCAGGCCAACGGGCAGGGGATCATCGGGAAAATCCATCCGGTAGCCGAAGTGCGACGCGGCGGAAGCCACTTGGTGCCCCAAAAGGGCGACCGCAGCCAGCACCAAACCAAGCTTCAATGATGAGGTCATGGGGTTTTCGATGCAGGCTGAGCGTATCCGGACGGATAACTGTAGCTGCCACGCTCCCCGGTCGCTTTATCGGTCTCGACCTGGATGCGATGGTCGTTGGCATAAGGATCACGGCGGATGCCCGTCACCTGCCATGAAACTTTGACGCTTGTTTTATCGGTCTTGATGGTGAAGCGATTGTTTTGGATCTCCGTGGCGACGATCGCCTGCGCAAACTGACCGATCACGGTCAGTTGGTAGCGATAATCCTGGTTGAGCGCCTCAAAGTAATCGGGCAGCACCACCGTCGCATCGCCCTGCGCATCGGTGGTGATGTTGCCGTTGTACACGTTCATCATGTCTGGCGATTCGACGAACGAGTGCTGCAGATACTTATTGGCCGGATCCAGGGGGTGATCAATTCTGAACGACCCGGCGGCCTTGATCAATGTGCCTCCAACGATCATGGTGCTGCCAACCAACATTGCGCCGTTGACCGACATGCCGCCAAAAACCGCCATGTTGCTGTGAACCATAACGTTGCCGCCAACGTCCATGGTGCCGGTGTCCGAGATGGAGACCACGTCTGTCGCGGCACCGTCAACTTGCCTGCTGAAATGAAACTGCCAGCCCGTGCCGTCCCCAATGAACAGCCGCCCAATGTGGGGCGTAAGATAACCGCCGGACCAGACGGCATTGCCGATGACTCGGGATGGCACGCGGGAGTTGCCGCAGACGGTCAGCGTATCGTTGAGCAGGGTCTGGCCCTTCGCTGTCAGGTCATTGGTGACGGTCAGGTTGTGGCCGATGAAGGCGTTTTGTTTAACCGTCAGGTCGTTGGTAACGGTGAGGCTGCCGCCGATGGTGGCACTTCGGGCTACGGTGAGGTTGGTGCTCACCGTGACACTGCCACCGACGGTGGTGTCCTGATCCACCGTGAGGGCTTGCACGCGTGCGCTTTGCTGGACGGTCAGAGCGCCTTGCACGGTGAAGTTCTGCCGGGCCTGCGCCACGTCACCTGCGAGAAAGGCGTACGCGGTCGTGACAAACCGCTGGCGGGGCATGATCGGAGTCGAGCCAGAGACCGTCAGCTCAATAAATCGGTTCTCGCTGCCCGCGCTGGTGAACACGGTGCTCAGGTTCGTGTAGGAGGGATTGCCGGTGGTGATGAACACCCCCCCCTGCATCAGCACCACGTTGAAGAGCCCGTTGTTGTCCAAGTGAACCCGGTGCGTGCGCCCCCAGAGCAAATGTCCGCCCGTGGCAGCATCGTAAATGCGGAACTCGATGTCCTTGTAACCGGCGGGTGCCGGAGTGCCATCACCCTGGCGCAGGACGCCCTGATAATTGAGCAGTTCCGGAACGCTTTGGGCCAGGGCGGTCGGCCGGGCAGCCAGCCAGACACAGCAGGCCAGCAGGGTGAAAAAAAAGACGGTTCGATGCGCGGTTTTCATGATGATTGGGATAAGGGGATGCTGCACAATTAATCGATTCGAGCAACGCGGCTCACGCGTTTGAGCACAAACTCGCCACGCAGCCGGATCGGCACGTGGCGCAGATTGCTGATGACCTGCTCATAGGTGCCGGTGGTGGTCTCGTCCGGGTTCCAAAGCGCGGTGAAGGGGCCTCTCATGGAGTTGGTGCTCCAGGTCAAAACCACTTGGTTGGTGATTGAGAAACCCTCGATTCCTTCGGCGAGTTTTGCCCCGGTGACAGGATGTTTGTTGTCATGGTCGGGATGGTAAAGGTGTTTGAACGGATTCGTCGGATCATCATATCCGACAGCATACACGCCCTGAAGGCTGCGCAGGAAACCGGTGCCGGAAAGCGTCACGGGCGTGATCCGCCCGAACGCCGGTGAGCTGAGGCGCATGCTGACGTTCGCGCCAGCGGGGACGCGGGTTTCGTCCGTGAAAAGGCGGTTGACCGCCAGGTTTCCGGACTCCTGCAGCGTGGCCACAAGCGCGCGATCCACCAGCCTCATGGTGCCGTCCTGGCTCGCGTGCAGAATCAAGCGCAGCGGGAACGGGCTGGACACGCGCAGCGGCTCCGTGGGGGATTCGCCAGCCGCGTTGGTGCTGAAGCCGGAGAAGCTGACATGGGTGATATCGGCCTGGCCAACCCATAGCCCATAAGGGAACGCGGCGGCCTGGTCCGTGCCCCGCGCAAAAGCGGCTGAAACCGGAACTTGATGAAACGAGCCACAGGTCGAGCTGACTTGAACGAGGCTCTGCCACAGGGCATTCGTCAAGGTTGGCTCTGTCATGGCGCTGCGGTTGAGCGCCAGCCGGATTTCCCAAAGCTCATTGGTGGCCAGTTGCCGTGTGGCAGACTTGGTGCCCGCCGCCCACGGCTGCCAGACCCACCCCCCGTCGGTGCGGTCCGCCCACAGGAGTGGCGTCTCACCCGCCTGCCGAGGTGTGTCCGCAGGCGGCGCCGCAGAGGGCATGTGCTGAACGCTGACAGTCACGGGCGATCCATACCGGTTGCGCACACGCAGAATCAGTTCATTGTACTCCGTGCCATAAACCAGCCCCTCAGACGCGCCAGCATACACCTCCAAACCACCCACAAAATCGCTCAGGCCCTGTGCGTAAATCCAGTAGGCCCGGCCTGGCAGGATCTTTTGGCGGCTGGTGCGTCCGGTGATGTTCGTGTGCTGGAGCTGGGGGCCAATCTCATAGATGCGTTCCTCGCCGGGGTTGGGTGTGGCATCCACGCCCGGCTCGTACCGGAAGAAATCCGCAAACACCGGCTGCTGGGCAGGGTCCGGATTCACCTGGAAGCCCACCATGTTCGCCTTGCCTTCCACCCACTCAAGGCGCGGCAACACCGGTCGCCCCACGACCGTCCAGACGAAATTGGTCCGGGCTTTGATGAGATAGGTTGCGTCCCCGGGCAGGTTGTTCAGGGTGCGCACAAAGCCGGACTGGCCATCATCCGGCACCCATTGAAGCCATTCGTCAGGGCGGAAAAACAGGTCGTCTGGATTGGTGTCAAACTGAGCCAGGGTGCGGCGTGCATTGTGCCGATAAACGCCTTCCACGGGAAGATTGGCGAACAGCGCGTCACAGGAAGCCGGAGATGGCTGCACAGCAAGGTAGATGGCATTCCAGCCGGCTTGCAGTTGAAATGTTTGAGCCGTCCACTGGGCGGCAGACCTCTGGGGCATGCCGAAGAGCCCCAAGCACAACAGAGCTGCGGCAAGGATCGGACGGCACCGATGGCCAACGCGGACGCTTCGCCCGAAGGCACCGATGCCATGCCGGCCGAGCTGCCCGGCAGCCCGAATGCTCGAATTCACCCACGCCAGGCTGTGGAGCGGATGCGTCCGCGAAATGGCATCCGGATAGTTTTGGTTCATAAGGACTTGCATATTGATACAGTGCCTACAAAGAAGGTGCAATAATATTCCATGAAGTTCTCACTGGAAGTTCTTGCTCCTTGTCACGACCGCCCATTGCCTACACGAAAAGCGTGCGTCCCCACCGGCTGCGTTGCACCTCGGCGATCTTGCGGCCGGGGTGCGTCTGCATGAGCTGTGCGGGTGGATTGATGTCGCCGATCAGGGTATCAACGGCCTGCCCCACGAACGAGATGACCACACGACATAAGCAATGGGGATCTGCACCGTAGCAGTGGGCTGCATGAGGCAGGGATAAAGCAGAAATTGGAAAAGTAGAGAGCAGACCGCCACCCCGGACTGACGGTATCAATGCCCGGCGGAGAGGCCGCCTCAACCTCGGAAGAAGACTGAACGAGAGTTGACCAGCCGATGAGGAGGCTTTTTCGTTCCGGTTTTTGTCCGGGGTGTCCACAGCAAGCACGAGTGATGTTTAACAAACACAAGTCTGTCTTCATTGGGGCCTTTCCCATCGGCTTCCCCACGTTTTCTCCATCGGGTTCATCCGTCCTTTTTGGCTCCCACCTCCGTGTCTTTTAATTTGCGACGAACAACTCTTTTGTTGCTCAAGCACAACGAACGTGGTTGTATGGCTCCTGTAATTGAACCCTTGAATGCTCATATGAGATCATCCGTTTTGAGTGCTCCTGCGCTGCTTAAACACCTTTGCCCCCCGAGCTTCTTTCCCGCAACGTTCTTCGCGATCTGGGCGCTGGTAATCTTGGCTCATGGCACTTGGGGACAACAATTGGTCACGGCGGCGGTTCCTGGCGGCACCGCGGACGAAGTAAAGTGGTATCCGGGCCACTACCTGACATTGGGCTTGAACCAGCCACGTGAAGGATGGAAGGTAATCGCGGGCAAGCAAAAGTTCGCGGGCGGGCAGCGCATATACACCTGGCGGGAGCTGGAGCCGGCGGCGGGGAAGTACGATTTTACGGCCCTCGAAGCCGACCTGGCTTGCCTCCGGCAGCAGAATCAACGGCTGATTCTGGAAGTCTGGGACAACACCTTTGATGGACGCACGCTTCCTGTTCCGGATTATCTGATGAGTCCTGACTACAAAGGCGGGATCGCCCGCCCGGAGAAATCGTCCTCCGTTATTCGCACGAAACGCTGGGTGCCGGCCGTCATGGACCGCTACCTTCTCCTCGTGGAGGCTTTGGGCAAGCGGTTTGACCGTGATCCGCATTTCGCCGGTTTGATTCATACTGAGACGGCGATGGAGAACAAAGGCGCAGGGTTTGAGGATTTTAGTGGCACTGATTTTCATGCGCAAATGCGCCGCCTGGTGGTGGCCAGCCGCAAGGCATTTCCACGCACGCCGGTGATCGTGTACGGAAACTGGTATCCGTATCGCGGACCGGAAGGGCTTGCTGACCTGTCAAAATGCGCGCAGGAGGTTGGCGTGGGATGGGGTGGCCCCGACCTCTTGCCGGGAAAGAGCATCTGGGGTTACGACATCATTCGGGCGAACGCCGGACAAATGCCTTTGGGACTCTCCGCGCAGTGGGACACGTACAAGGGCGAGTTCACGGCCAACCAATTGCTGGACTTCGCCATCAAGGACATGAAGCTGAATTTTGCATTCTGGGGCAACTTCAACCGCAGCAGGAGTGGCGGCCTGTCGTTTGCCAAAGACGTGCTTCCGGCCGTCGAAGCCTATGGCCAAAGTCTCGTCACGCAGCGGCCGGACAACCTGAGTCAGCCTAAAAAGTAACCCGCAGGGACAGCCTGGAAACGAAAATAGTTTGAAAACCCGGCGCGGTCAGCCTACTGTTTGCCTAGTGAATTGCCCTCGGAATATCCG
>CAIYYI010000638.1 GCA_903930345.1 uncultured Verrucomicrobiota bacterium | reverse complement strand
CAAGCGGGTCATCCCAACGAGGTCCTGTGGACCAAGATCTTCACCTGGCGCGCGAATGGCGACGGAATCAATCCCTTCGGCAACACGCTGATCGAGGACTGCTTCCTCCGCACCCAGGACGATTCGCTCTATGTGAACGGCTTGGGCATCCGCCGCACCGTGCTGTGGAACGACGCCAACGGCTCGTCCTTCGTCCTGAGCGCCCTGCCGCAGCTCGCTGGCCGCACATTGGTGGTGGAGGACTGCGATGTGATCTATGCGCGCGCCAAGTGGCACCACTGGAGCGGCGGGCGGGTCTTCAACATGCGCGGGGAAGGCAAGGGCGCCGCTGGTGCCGGGGTGATTTTCCGCAACATCAACATCGAGGACCCCCGGCCGACGCTGCAGCAGTTCTTCATCTGCATGACCATGCCGAAGCCCTATTCGAAAGACGCGGACAAACGCGGCCCCGGAGACTTGTCAGGCATCCTGTTCCAGAACATCTCCATCGCCGCGCCCAGCGTACTCGGCGAACCGCAAATACTCTGGGGCCAGGCCGATGCCCGCATCCGCAACCTCACCTTTGAGAACCTCACGCTCTCTGGGAAGCCCGTGCGCGACTCGGAGTTTTTCAAAACGAACGAGTTCGTTGACGGGCTCATCTTTGCGCCCGGCGGCGCGGCCCAGCCGTGAATTCGGCGACAAGCAAGACCAGACAGCCCAAACCATGAAACAACTCCTCGCCATCCTCTACGCCCTGCTGCTCGCTCCGCTGACGGCGCTGGACGCTGCTGAAATCCATGTCGGCATCAATGGAAGTGACGATGCTCCCGGCACCAAAAAGCGGCCGTTCGCCACACTCACGCGCGCTCGCGATGCGGTGCGGGAATTAAAGAGGCAGCGGATGCCCGATGGACCGATTGAAGTGGTGATTCATGGCGGGACGTATTTTCTGCCGGAGACGGTCCTGTTGTCGCCGGTGGATTCAGGAACGGAGAAGGCGCCGGTCATCTATCGTGCGGCCGATGGCGAACGCGTCGTGCTCAGCGGCGGATGGCAGCTCGGGGGGCCGTGGAAGAGAGATGAGGACGCGATCTGGAGTACGGATTTGCCCGGGTCGGATCGGGATTGGAACTTCCGTCAGCTTTTCGTGAACGGGCGGCGCGAACTTCGTGCCAGGTTTCCGAACGTTGATGCAACGCCGCCGCATCTCTTCGGCGGTGGAGGAAAAATGGATTCGATCACGGTGGCGGCGGGGACCATCAAGGCGTGTTGGGGCGCGGCGCGGGACGCGCAGGTTCATGTCGTGCCGGAGTGGCGGTTTTTCAACCAGCTTCAGACCGTCTCCGGCGTGGATGCGGCCCGCTCACTCATTCTCCTTGGATCCCAGGAACAGCATGCGCGGATCACGGACGGCTCATGGTTTCACATCGAGGGGGTGCGCGAGGAACTGGATCAATCACGGGAATGGTTTTTTGACGCGAATGCGCGGCGCGTTTTCTATTGGCCGGAAGTCGGCCGGGATCCCAACCAGTTGGAAATCGTCGCGCCGCGGCTCAACCGGATCTTCCATTTCAAGGGCGATGTTGAGGCGGGCACGCACGTGGAGCACGTTATCTTGCGCGGGTTGGAGTTCCGGCACACAACCTACACGCTCGGGCACATCGAGGCGCGGGTGCATACTGACGCGGCGGTGATGCTGGAGAACGCGGCAAACTGCCGCATTGAGCGGTGCCGGTTCGAGAACCTCGGCGGCTACGGCATCTGGCTGCACCTGGACTCCTGCGAGAACTCGATTGATGGCAACACGATCACCGATGCGGGCGGCGGCGGCGTCCTTCTAACGTCCGCTCGCTTCAGCTACATGGACGATTCGAAGCTGTTCACGCCAGGCGCGGCCGCGGCGAAGGTCGCGCCGCTGCGCAATCAGATCACGCGCAATCACATTCACCATTGCGGCAGAATTCGCCACTACAACAGCGGCGTTCATCTCGACTCCCGGCCCGCGGAGACGGCGCTGGCCGCGGGCAATCGCATCGCGAACAACTTCATTCACGACATGTCTCGCAACGGCATATTCGCGTTCCGCAACCAGGGCGGAAACATCATCGAGTACAACCGCATCGAGAACATCATGCTCGCGACCGAGGATGGCGGCGGCATCCATTTCGCGACAATGAACCAGCTTGCCGCGCCGAATCTCATCGCCAACAACCTCGTCGCCGACGTCTGGGGCTGGCGGCAACTGCCCGGCGGCGGACGCGAACGCCACATCGCACGCGGCATCTACCTCGACTGGTTCACCGCCTCCACGCGCATCGAGAACAACATCATCTTCAACACCCTCTCCGGCGGCCTGCAGTTCAATGCCGGCGACCATAACGAGTTCGTGAACAACATTGTCGTTGGTGACACGACGCGTTGGGACATCAAATGGCGGGGCGCTAACGCGCGGGGAACGGTGGACGAACGCAACCTTGTCGTGAAGTCGAAGAACGCATCTTCGCCTCTGCGTAATCCAGCGCGTCGAGATTTCACGCTCGCGAACGACTACGCGCATTATCCCGCTGGCTTTGCGTGGATTGACGTGAATCAGATTGGAACTGTCGGCACGGCGAGCAGCGGTGTCGCTCTTTCCGCGATGGCGCGCAAGGGCGGTGTATTGAATTGGGATTCGCCGCAAGGCGTGGAAATCAACGGTCCCTGGGAGAGGAAAACCGCCGTCGGGATGTGGGGTCTGTACAGCTTCAACTACCTGCTGGCGGAGGCGAAAACCGATGCCACTGTGACGTTTACCTTGCCGGTTCAGTCGCCTGGCCGCTACGCCATCCGGCTGAACTTCCCCGCGTACACCAACCGCGCCTCGAACGTTCGCGTTGTCGTGGAGCACTCCGGCGGAACAGCCATCGAACACATGGACCAGCGTTCATTTGGATTCGGGCAGCTTCTCGGCTTCTACGATTTCACCAACGGCAAGCCGGCGCGCGTGACCATCGGCGTTGCACAGGCCGATGGCCGTGTCGCCATCGAAGGGATCGGCTTTGCGCAAGCTTCTGATACATCGAAAAGTCAGACTCCTTCCGTTGGCGGGCTCCTTTTTGCGCCCGGCGGCGCTGACCCAGCCGTGAATTCGGCGACAAGCATGACCAGACAGCCCAAACCATGAAACAACTCCTCGCCATTCTCGCCGCGCTGCTATTCGCCTCCCTGGCCGCGTCAACTGCAGCTGACATCAGCCGTTACAACGTCATCTGGAATTCGCCATCAAAAGACCCGGCTGGCGTTATGCCCATCGGCAACGGCGACATCGCCGCCGGCGTTTACGTCGTTGAAAACGGCGACCTCTTCCTGTTGCTCGCCAAGAACGATGCCTACACCTACCTCGGCGACCTCTTCAAAACCGGCCGCGTCCGCGTGTCACTCAGCCCCAACCCCTTTCAGGCCGGCAAGCCGTTCCGCCAGACGCTCGACCTGCTCACCGGCTCGCTTCGCATCGAAGCGGACGGCGTGCGGTTGCGAATTTGGGCCGACGCCCGCTGCCCTGTTTATCACGTCGAGATCAATTCCCCGCGTGCCATCGCCGTCACCGCGCAGCCGGAATTTTGGAAACGGTTCGATGGTTGCAGCTACAACGTCTCCAAGCCCGGTGCCGAGCCAACACAGGACGTGCGTCTGGAGCGCGACGGGAAAATCCTCTGGTACTTCCCGGTCGGCGACCGCAGCACCTATCCCGACGACCTGAAGGACTACGATGTCGAGCACATGCGGGAAAAATTCCCCGACCCGTACCGCTTCAACACCTTCGGCAACCTGCTGGAAAGTCCATCGCTCAAACTCAAGGACGGCGCCCTGTGTGGTACCGGCCAGGACTTCGACATCCGTGTTCACGCCCTGACGATGCAGACACCGCAGCCGGAGACCTGGATTTCGACCATCCAGAAACAAACATCGGATACCGCAACCGACTGGGAGAAACACCTCGCCTGGTGGTCGGCTTTCTGGAGCCGAAGCTGGATATTCTGCTCCGACAACACCGTCCCCGCCGGAGTACGCGAGCGGCTCAATGGTGAGACGACTGCCGGCCGACGCGAAGAAGAGGATGGCGCGGCGTTGGTCGCGCAAAGCTACAACGTCTTCCGTTTCCTGATGGCCTGCCAGAGCCGTGGGCGCGTCCAGACCAAATTCAACGGCGGCCTCTTTACCCAGCAGCTGCTCCTCAAGTCGAACCCGCAATCAAAGCGCCCCCATGCCGTCGAACAACCCGGCGGCCTGTGGCTCACCCATGAAGATGACAGGCTCTGGGGCCGGCGGTTCACGTACCAGAACCAGCGGCTGCTCTATTGGCCGCTCCTGGCCAGCGGCGACGGCGACTTAATGAAACCGTTCTTCGACTACTACTCGAACTTGCTCCCGATGCGCCAGGCCATCACCAAGGCGTGGTTCGTCCACGAGGGCGCCTACTTCCGTGAAAACATCGAGCCGACCGGCGCCGAGCGCGATTGCGGTGAACACGGCAAGCCCCTCAAGATCAAGCCCGGCGAGAATAGGGGGCAGGGCTACTACCATAGTTTCTATTTCACCAGCGGCCTCGAAACGACCGCGATGATGCTCGACTATGTTAACTTCACTGGAGACACCGCTTTCCGCGATCGCGTCCTCGTGCCTTTCGCCCACGAAGTCCTGCTGTTCTTTGACAAGCATTACCCTCGTGATCCCGACGGCAAGCTCCGCCTCGACCCGGCCATGGTGCTGGAAACGTGGTGGATCGCCATCAACCCTGCGCCCGACGTCGCCGGGCTGCGGTTTTGTCTCGATGGGTTGCTCGCGCTGAAAGCCGGAGCCGCCGAGGACCAGGCCCGCTGGCGAAAGTTCCGCTCCGAAATCCCGGACGTTCCCCTCCAGACCATCGAAGGCCGGCAGGCAATTGCCCCCGCTGCCAAGTGGGACCTGAAGAAGAACGCCGAGAATGGCGAGCTCTACCCGGTCTTTCCCTTCCGCTGTTTCGGCCTCGCGCTGGGTAGTGCCGACATCGTCGGTTGGACGCTGAAACATCGCAGCGTCAAAGACGCCTTCGGCTGCGGTTGCTGGACCCAGGACCAGATTCACTGGGCATGTGCAGGCGACGCCACGGAGGCCGCCGAAGGATTGGTCCAGCGATTCCGCATCGCTTCGCCCATGTGCCGGTTCCCGCTCTACGGTCGTGAGGGCCCGGACTCCTGTCCCGACTTCGATCACTTCGGCGCCGGTTCGGTCGCGCTCCAGCGGATGCTTGTCCAGGAAGCCGGTGACAAGATCTTTCTGCTGCCCGCGTGGCCGGCGACCTGGGACGCTGATTTCAAACTGCACCTCTCGCAGCGCACAGTGCTCACTGGCTCTGTGAAAGACGGCAGGCTTGTCGCCTGGGACATCCAGCCCGCCTCACGGAAGAAGGACGTAACGGTTTGCCAGCCTCAGCCGGCCAAACCGTCGGGACCCGCCATCCCGGCTAACAAACACCCCCTCCGCGCTGGCGCCGACCAGACCGGCGCGAACCAGTTCAAGGGCCGCATTGGCCGCGTGACGCTGTTCCGCGAAAAGCTGAAGCCGTCGACAATTCTCGAACTAGCCGCCAGCGACCGGACCAAACCGCTGGTCGGCTCATGGCTCAGCCCCAAGCCGGGCGACGTGTTGCCGACCAGCGCTGACGATTTTGCCCATGTGGTTTCATTCGAGGCGTGGATTTATCCTGCCGTGCAGGAAGCCGGTCGCATCCTCGACAAACTAACGGCTGGCAAGAACGACGGTTTCCTCTGGGATACCCATCCTGGCCTCAGCCTGCGCGTGATTGCCGGTGGCCAGAGCAAGCTCGTGAAGGATGTCTTGAAGCCCGGAGTCTGGCAGCACGTCGCGGTGGTGTTTGACCGGGGCGCACCGCGCCTCTATCTTAACGGCCAACCGGTGAACTAGCGTATGAGACACGTTTCCACGTTCCTCTCCGCCCTGCTGCTCGCCCCTCTGGCCGCGTGGCCCGCTTCGCCGCTTGCGGCCACTGTCTCGGCGGACACGGTTTTGGAGCAGCGCTTCCTCGGTTTCGGCGTCCAGTGGGAATACGAGGGCAACCGGCCCGACCTCAACCTGGCCAATCCCGCCTGGACAAACCATTGGCCGGAAATGGTGCGGCGCGTGGACTTCATGCAGCCTGCCATCCTGCGCGTTATGCACGACGCCCGGATGTACACCCGGCTGGAGCGGGACCGTCCGGTTCCCGACTATGAGTCGCCGCGCATGGAGGCAATGTATCGGTTGCTCGAATATGCGAGGAGCCGGGAGATCCCCGTCCTGTTCGGCAAATGGTGGCTGCCCGGTGCCTACTCCAAGCCGCTGGGGGGCATCGCCAGCCCGCGCTGGTCTGATGAGCTCATCGTACCCTTTCTGCTCCATCTGCGTGAGCACCGGGGCTACACCAACATTGTTTATTTCAATCTCATGAACGAGCCGGCCGGCCTGGAGAAGGAGCCCGGGGTGCGCCTCGACTTCCCTACCTGGAAAACCGCCCTCACCAACTTGCACGCCGCCCTCAGGCGAAGCGGGCTGCAGGACAAGGTGCGCATTGTGGGCACGGATGGTCCCGGCGATTGGAACCGGTGGATTGAGAAGGCCGCCCGGGATCCCGAACTACGCGGCTGTCTCGGCGCTTACGAGTATCACCTGTATGCCCACTTGCAGACGGACAAGTGGTTGCCTTCGCTGCTGGAAGGCAAGCTTGAGACGGGCGAACTGCAGCCCCGGCGGCAACTGGTGAACGCACACGACCCGGGTGGATCTGCTAAGCCTTTTTTCATGGGCGAGGCGGGCATTGATGACGGTAACCAGGGTGACAACCAAACCAACCGGTTCAGCTTTGCCTATGGGGTTTGGATGGCTGACTACGGCATTCAATCCATCCGGGCCGGGCAGGCCGGCCTTATCGCCTGGGACATGGACGACGCGATGCATACCTCGGGTTCTTACGGCCCGGCGGGCCTCAAGGGCTGGGGCTTCTGGAACAGCCTGGCAGGTAGCCAGGGCTACCCGGCCGATGACTTCAAGCTGCGCCCGTGGTTCTACACCTGGTCCTTGCTCTGCCGCCTTTTTCCGCGCGGCTCGCAAACGCTCGCAGCCAGCGTCACTGGCGATTCCTCCTGCCGGGTCGCGGCGGCCCGCCTGCCGCAAGGCCGGGGTTGGTCCTTTGCCATTGTCAATGCGTCCGGTTCCCCGCGCGTGGTCTCCCTGGCCATGCCGGGCAGCCAGCCGATGGCCTTGCACGAATATCGCTACTTTATGGCTGATCGGCCCGTGGAGGAGCACGGTTTTCCGATCCCTTCGGCCGTCCACCGGAATGTGAACCTTGCGGCAGGCCTGAACGTGCAATTGCCCGGCAGCGGAGTGGTTTTCCTGACCACCCACATTCCCGTAGGTTTGTCTGCCCCGGCCCCGAAAAACGGCGATAAGAAATGAGCAACCCACAGAACCGGCGATGACCATGCCAAACGCTTGCAAACGAAGACTCCGACTATGAAACACACCTTGACCCTCCTCGCTTCCCTGTTGCTCGCATCGTTGGCTGCGCTGCCTGCCGCTGCTGCGCCCGCCCAGCCAACGGCGCTCGTCACCCTCCATCCGGACAAACCGGGGTTGAAGATTCCCCCGGACTTTCTCGGCTTCAGCTGCGAGAAAAAGATTCTGTCCATCGAATGCTTTCATCAGGGGAATTCGGTGGTGGTAAACCTGTACCGGAACCTGGGTGGCGGCGTGCTGCGCATCGGCGGCAACGAGGTGGAGTCCACCTATTGGTCCCGCAGCGAGACGAATCCGCCGGCGGCCATGAAGAACATCGGCTATAACCTGAAGCCGCTGACCCTCGGCCCGTTGTCTATGGACAATCTCTATTCGTTCGCAAGGCAGAGCGGTTGGCGGGTTATTCACTGTTTGAATCTCGGAGCCAACGATCCGAACATGGCCGCTGATGAGGCAGCCTACGCTTTGCAGGTCGGCGGGCCGTTGGTGCTTGCCTTTGAGATTGGCAATGAGCCCAACCTTTATCACGAGGCATCCATCCGGCCGGAAAACTACCGTTATGCCCAGTATCGGGCTGAGGTGGAGAATTACTATCGGGTGATCCGGGCCAGATTGCCCGAGGCCCCGTTGGCCGGTCCGGCGACGACTTGGGCTTTCGGGTGGTACAAGGAGTTTTTGGCCGATTTTAAAGCCCGCCTCACGCTGGCTACCGCCCATACCTATGTGCTGTCGGCGAAGGAGGAAAACCCGGCGGCCCCCCGGTTTGCCACCATCGAAAACCTGTTGAGCGCAAAAAGCGCCCAAAATACGGCGAAGAATTGGCAACCGCAGCTGGAGGCGGCCAGTGCCGCGCACCTCCCGTTCCGCATTGGGGAGTGCAACTCGGCCTCGGGGGGCGGCAAACGCGGGGTCAGCGATGCCTTCGCTGCGGCCCTCTGGAGCGCTGATTTCCTTTTTGCCGTGGCCGGGCAGGGTGGGGCAGGGATCAATTATCATGGCGGGTTTGGTTCCCGGCCCGGCTATTCGCCGTTCTGCTATCTTCGCAACCGCTATGTTGCCAACCCGATCTATTACAGCATGCTGCTGTTTCATCAGGCGGCCCGAGGCCGGGTCGTTCCGGTGGAGTGCCAGACGGCGGCCAACCTTACCGCCCATGCTGCCTTGGGCGACGACCACAAGCTGCGCCTGGTGCTCATCAACAAGGACCTGACGAATTCGGTGCTGGCGACCATCCTGCCGGGCACGCCGCTCACGAAGGCTGAAGTGATTCGGCTGAGCGCCCCTTCGCCCGCGTCCACGGAGGGCGTCACCCTGGCCGGCAGTGCGGTGGCCGAGGACGGGACTTGGAAACCCCAGCCCGGCACGCTGGTTCTTTGCGTGAATGGCAAATATGAGGTGGCATTGCCTGCTGCGAGTGCCGCTTTGCTCACCCTGGAGTGAACTTGAGTAATTCAACCAACCCTATGAGATCCACTTTCGCACTTCTCAGCGCGCTGCTGCTCGCACCGCTGACTGCACTGCACGCCGCCGATTCGGCCAGCCCGGCGGCCAAGCCCAACATCATTTTCATCCTTGCCGATGACCTTGGGTACGGCGACGTGGGCTGCTACAACGACCAGGCAAAGGTTCCCACGCCCAACCTTGATCGCCTCGCAAGAGAGGGGATGCGCTTCACGGATGCGCACAGCCCGGCCACCGTTTGCACGCCCTCGCGCTACAGCCTGCTGACCGGGCAAATGGCCTTCCGCGTTCCTCGTGGCGGCACGGTCTTCGAGGGCGTCGGCGGCCCGTCGCTTATTGCGCCCGGACGGCTCACGCTGCCATCCATGCTCCGCGCCAGTGGTTATACCACAGCCTGCGTCGGCAAATGGCATGTCGGGCTGACCTTCTTCGACATGGGCGGTCAACCGATCCTCAGCCACGGCGTCGAAGCGGTCCGGCGTGTGGACTGCTCGCGGCGTATCGAAGGGGGACCAGTGGACCATGGCTTCGACCGTTTCTTCGGCACGGCGTGCTGTTCAGCCACGGATTTTCTTTATGCCTTCATCGATGGCGATCGCATTCCGGTGCCTCCCGCTACGTTACTCGACAAGTCAAAGTTGCCTAAACATCCGTATGCCTTCGACAACCGTGCCGGTTTGATCGCGCCGGACTATGACCTCGAGGAGTTGGACCAGGTCTTCCTGAAAAAGAGCCGGGAGTTTCTCGAACAACATGGCAAGAGCCATCCGGAGAAACCCTTCTTCCTCCTGCACTCCATGAATGCGGTGCATCTGCCCTCGTTTGCCTCGAAGCAGTTTCAGGGCAGCACGAAAGCGGGGCCGCACGGGGATTTCATCAAAGAACTCGACCACATCGTCGGGGAACTGATCAAGACTCTGGAACGGCTCGGGATGGCGGATAGGACATTGGTGATGTTTTCCAGCGACAACGGCCCTGAAACTACCGCTGTGGTCAACATGCGCGCCGATTTTGGCCATGACGGCGCGCGGCCGTGGCGCGGCATGAAACGAGACCAATGGGAAGGTGGACATCGCGTGCCGTTCCTCGTCCGCTGGCCCGGACATGTGAAGCCCGGTTCGACCAGCGCGCAGCTTGCCAGTCTGACCGATGTGATGGCCACTGTCGCCGCCATCACGGGCGCTGACCTGCCCAAGGATGCTGCCGAGGATAGCTTCAGCCTGCTTCCCGCACTGCTTGGCAAGGACAACGGCCCCATCCGTCCCTACTTGCTAGAGCAGGCCTTCGGCGGGCCGCGCACTCTCTCCATCCGGCGTGGCAACTGGAAATACCTCGACCACCCCGGTTCCGGCGGCAACCGCTACGACAGCAATCCCGAACTCAAGTCGTTCTTCCGCCCCGACACCACGCCCGGTGCTCCTGGCCAACTCTACAACCTCGAAGCGGACCCGGGCGAAACGAGGAATCTCTACTTCGATCAACCACAGATCGTGAAGGAAATGAAAGCCTTGCTCGACCAATCAAAGGCATCCGGCCGAAGCCGGCTGAAATGAACCGTCAGCACTCAATGAAATTGACAGAAATCAGACCTCAAGACACCCTAATAGGACAACGTCCGTCCGGATTCGACCTCCTGACTTGCCATGTATGAACTCGAAAATGCACATTGAAGGTTTCTCCGCCAACACCCTGGCCCGTCGCCGTTTCCTAGCCAGATCCGCGATCGTCGCAGCTGGCACGTCGATTCTCGGCGGCCTGGTCGTTCCAGGCACCCGCGCGGCCGGAGTGGGGGCGAATGACAAGATTCGCATCGGCCTCATTGGCGCCGGATTCAAAGGCCAGCAAAACCTTGGCAACTTCCTTCTAAATCCCGAGGTTGACTTTCCTGTCATCTGCGACGTGGATGACGCCCACCTTGCCAAGGGAATTGAGTTGGTGGGGAAACACCGGAGCAAAAAGCCCGACACCGTGAAAGATTTCCGGCGCGTGCTCGACCGCGCGGACGTGGATGCCGTGCTCGTTGGTACCCCCGACCATTGGCACGCACTGCCCACCGTGCTGGCCTGTCAGGCTGGGAAGGATGTCTATGTCGAAAAGCCGCTGGCCACCAGCATCGCCGAAGGTCGCGCCATGCTCACGGCCGCGCAAAAACATCAGCGCGTCGTGCAGATGGGCACGCAATGGCGCAGCGGCAAGCACTGGGCCGATGCGGTGGAATTTGTGAAATCCGGCCAACTCGGCACCGTCGGGTTGGTGCGCGGTTGGGCGTATCACGATTGGCTCGGCAACGTGGGCAACCCGCCGGATGGCAATCCGCCGCCGGGCGTGGATTACGACATGTGGCTCGGTCCAGCACCAAAGCGCCCCTTCAATCCAAACCGGTTCCACTTTAACTTCCGCTGGTTCTGGGATTATGCCGGAGGGGCAATGACCGATTGGGGTGTGCATCTGATTAATATCATGCTGTGGGCGATGGGATCCGAACCGCCCAAGACCATCAGTTCCAAGGGGGGTAAGTTTGTGTTCAAGGACAACTCGGAGACCCCGGACACCCAGGTCACCGTGTATGAGTTTCCCACTTACACAATGATCTGGGAGCACAAACTGGGGGGGAGTGTCGGTCCCAATGGTCGGTCCTGGGGTGTTTCCTTCAGCGGCAACCACGCCACTCTCAACCTCAACGACAAGGGCTGGGAAATCCTCGCCGAACGCAAGCACGAGACTCTCGAATCGAAAATATTCCCTGCGGGCACCGACGATCCCCGGCGCACGCACATTCGGAACTTCCTCGACTGCCTGAAGTCCCGGCAGGCACCGGTGGAAAACCTGGAAGTGGGCCACTTCGTCTCCAGTGTTGCACTCCTGGGGAACATTGCTTTGCGTTGTGGGCATGACATTACTTGGGACGCCAAAGCCGAAAAGATTGTCGGCAACCCCGACGCGAATCGCTTGCTGGGTGTCGAGTATCGCCAGCCCTGGAAGTTGCCGTACTACAAGGTTTGAGGAACAAGATGAGAACGCTACTAACCCCGATATTTGGCATCGCTTTGCTGTTGGCTGCGGCCATCGCGCGCGGTGGTGACCCGAACGTGGGATCTGGGCCGGTCAAGCCGGTTGTACCGGATCGCTATCACTTATTGCCGTCCGGTTCCGTGCGACTAAGCGGATATATAGATGACCGGATCCGCCTCATGGCCGGTGTATGGTTTGACGAGAAAACATTGGCCGAGATGGTGGATATCTTCCGCAGGCGGCCCAATGGATTCGCTGACGGCGAGTTCTGGGGTAAGGCCGTCCGCGCCCTCTGCCACCAATCAGAATATCAACAGGATCCACGCCTCCAAGACTTGTTGAAACAAACGCTCGCCGATTTGATGAGCACCCAGACCAAGGATGGCTGCATCAGCGGATACAAACCGGACAAGCAGCCTTACAACACGGACGTGTGGGACCGGAAGTATGCGCTTCTCGGACTTATCAACGGCTACGAAATCACGCACGATCCGATGGTGCTCGATGCCGCCGTGAGTGCGGCCGACCATCTGCTCACCCAGTTGGGACCACCGCCCAAGGTCCGGGTGATGGACACTGCCTATATCACCGGCCCACCCAGACCAGAGGGTGGATTTCAAGGCATTGAATCCAGCTCGATCCTCGAACCCATCGTCCGTCTCTACCGCCTCACCGGAAAGAAGGAGTATCTGGAATTTGCCCGCTACCTCGTCGAGGTAGAGGGCGGTTCGAAACGCGGGAGCATTTTTGAGGCGGCCTTCGCCGGCCGGGATGTGCGGGAGTTCGGCGGTGACGGCCTTTCCAGGCACAACGTCGCCCATGCCTACAGCATCATCTCCTGTTTTGAAGGCTTGGTGGAGTTCTATCGCGCCACCGGCAGCGAGCATTGGAAGCAGGCGATCTTGAACATGTATGATAACACCACCGCCAAGGAGACCGCCATCATCGGTGCGCAATGTGGTTTGGGGCCGAATGACGGGCTCGCGCCCACGGAGCAATTCAGCCATAGCGCGTTTTATCAGACCTGTCCCGTGCAGGACGGGCTGGAGGGCTGCACCCATGCCCGCTGGATGGGATTGAACCGCCAACTGTTGCTGCTCACTGGAGAATCCCGATACGCCGATCAGTTCGAGCGAACCCTCTACAACGCGTTTCTTGGCAGCATCAGACCCGATGGCCGGATGGTGGACTACCACACGCATCTCAACGGAACCCGGCCAGCGAAGATGAATTACCGCAAGACCTTCAACGGAAAGGTGATCACCTGTTGCGTTTACAACGTCACGGATAGTCTCGCCATGATCCCCACCGTCGCTGTGATGGGCGACGGCGCAGGGGCGGTGGTCAACCTCTACATTCCAGGGACGGCGCGCGTGAAACTGGTGGCCGACAACGAGGTGGTCCTTGAACAAGCAACCGACTATCCGCGCACAGGAAGCATCGACATTCTCGTTCGTCCCGCCAAGGCAGCGCGGTTCCCCATCCGACTTCGCATCCCTGAGTGGAGCGCAACGACGCTTGTGATCGTTAATGGCGAGTCACATGAGGCGAAGCCTGGTTCCTACCTGCGCCTTGATCGCATCTGGTCGGCGGGAGACAAGATTTCGTTGACGTTGGACATGCGCTGCCATCTGGTGTGTTCGCCACCGGGGAGTCCGAGGTCTGCCGACGGTTTTCGCGCCTTGGTGCGAGGGCCGGTCGTGCTGGCGCGCGACAAACGGCTGAGCGGGGACATTCAGGAAGAAGTGGAAATTCAAGCGGCCGCGGACGGCATTGTCCCGCTCACAATGCTGGTGACGAACATTCCTGCCCTCATGCAATTTGCCGTGCCCACCACAACCGGTGGCACCTTCCCCGTGGTGGACTTCGCCTCCGCTGGCAATACGTGGGATGCCACATCCGAATATGTCACCTGGATTCCGCGCCCCAGCCCACCCGCCGCGCGCTGGATTTGGTTCCCCGATGCCGGCTATCCCGCCCTGCAAGCTCCGGTTGGCAAACGCTGGTTCCGTCGCGTGTTGGACCTTCCCGCAGGGCGGGAAATCAAACATGCCACCGCGACCTTCTGCGCCGACAATCAGTTCACCTTGTTTGTCAACGGCCATCCGGTTGGCACCGGCACCAACTGGCAGCAACCGGTGACGCTGGATCTCCAGTCAGATCTCAAACCCGGTGACGTGGTGCTGGCGGTCGAAGCGGTGAACACCCCCTACAAGGGCCTGAACGTCGCTGGACTCATCGGTTGCGTGCAGATCGGGTTCAAAGAGGGACCGTCCATGATTTGTTTCACGGATGGAACATGGAAGACCTCAGATCGAGAAACCCCAGGCTGGCAAACGCCCGGCTTCAAGGATGACGGCTGGAAACCTGCCCTAGTTTTGGGCCGCAATGGAATGAAACCGTGGGGGGAGCTGAAGAATATCCGTGATTGAACTATGAATCGTATCCTCATCACGTTCACCGCCCTGCTGCTCGCAGACGCGGTGTCGGCCATGGCTCCGGGTCCAACCGCAGAAGCCATTGACTGGCAGGCTTTCATGGGGCAGCACGACATGACTTACGACAAGTTGCCGTCCGGTTGGACCGAAGCCCCGCATTTCGGTAATGCCATGCTCGGTTCGATGCTCTACCGGACAGACGACACGATCCGGCTACAAGTCTTCCGCGCGGATGTTCAGGACCATCGTGACGACACCTGGGGTTGGGCTGCCTACAGCCGGCCTCGCCTGCAGATCGGCTATTTCTCCCTCCACCCTGTCGGCAAGCTCACTGGCTGTCAGTGGCGCAAGGATCTGTGGAATGCCGAGTTGGCGGGAACGATCACCACCGACCGGGGCGAAATCCGGATCCGTCATTTCACACACTCGGAGGACATGGCGATCGTCACTGAATTGACCCCGACCATCGGGGAGATGGGGTGCAACTGGACCTGGCATCCGGCCGAGGCGCGGACGACGCGCGGCGGCTATCCGACTAAGGAGTCGGAGATCGCGGGATTCGCCAGACAATACGGCAGCCACTACGCGGGCACGCTAAAGATTTTCAGGCCCAACCCGGCAGGACGGCTGGAAATGAACGGTGGGATTTCGGCGTGGATCCAGGATCTTCTGGCTGGGGGACAGTATGCGACCGCCTGGGGCGAGCAGGTTCGCGGCGACACGCGTACCCACCTTGTCACCATCGCCAACAGCTATCCGAAAGTGGCCGCGGCGGTAACGGCGGTTTCCGACGTCAAGCGTTT
>CAIYYI010000637.1 GCA_903930345.1 uncultured Verrucomicrobiota bacterium | reverse complement strand
TGTGGAAGGCGTTCCCACTTTCGTCAGCAAGCAGGGATCGGCCGATGATCGCATCCCCGAATACACCCTGCCGGACCTCAACTTATACGACCAATCCGGTGGACCCAATAGCTCGGGTGTAGTTGCCGCCCAAAGCAGCTTTGGCGTGTTGAGCGCCGGTCAGACCTGCTCGATCGGATTCACCTGGGACAACACTGGCAAGCGCTTTCAGTTTGATGTTCAGTCGGGCGGCACGCTTACAACCAACAGTTTTGCCATCTCGGGAACGCCGGCCAACTGGGCTGGCAATAGTTCGCTGACGGTCGGGCCGTTTTCCGTCCGAAGTTCCATCGGCGGCCTGGCGGGCGCCAACGCAGGCTCAAACGTGGGCGTGCCTTGGGATGCGGACCTGACGAAGAGCCTGTCCGGCACGATCCATCGGGCTCTCTACTGGAACGGTGTGCCGGCCAACACGGTTTGGAATTTCAACAGCGATGGAAACGTCGAAGGTTGGGAGAACTGGAATCAAATCACGAATCCCACCGTGAGTGGTGGCGCGCTGCATCTGGGCATCACCGGTTCGGATCCGTTTTTCATCCACTTCGGTCTGAACATCAACGGCTCCAAGAATCCGTATGTTTATTTGAATCAGCGGAATCAAACGGCCGCCAACCGTGGCCAGATATTCTGGATCACCAGCGCCGATCCGAACTGGGACGACACGAAGATGGTCAGGTTTACGATCACCAAAAATGATTCCAACTTTGAGTCGTACGAAATCAATCTGTCTGGAAACACCAACTGGGTCGGTAAAACCATCACCGGCCTGCGAGTGGATTCCATTGACAGCGCCGGCGTGACCAATGGGCTGGTGGATATTGATTCCATCGCGGTGTCGTATCGCCTGGTCACCTCCAACACCCCGGAGGCGACCCTGACGTTTATGTCGCCGGAGGCGAATAGTTGGGTGCTCAATCACTTTCCCAACGACAATAGTCTCGGCTACTACACCTGGTACTATTACGAAAACGCTCTTGAATTCCTCGACCAAGAGGCTGAGTGGTATCTGTCCCCGGCCACGCACACGCTCTTTTACAAACCTCGGGCGGGGGAAAATCCGGCCACCCTGGAAGTGGTGGTGCCGACCGTTGAAACGCTCGTCAGCCTCTCGGGCACGCCATCGGATTACATCCACAACGTCCAGTTCAAAGGCATTCTCTTTGAGCACAGCAATTGGTCCAAACCCAACACGCATGGCTATATGAATGGGCAGGCGGGCGTGGCCCTGCAGACGGACGGCGGCGGCCTGGTTCCCGGTATGGTCCAACTCGATTACGCCCGCAACATCAGGATTGAACGCAACATTTTCCGTCATTCCGGAGCGCACGGGCTGACCACGATTCACATTACGAGTTCCAACGTGTTTGTGGGGAACACCCTTACCAACCTGGCCGGGGGTGGCATCTATCTCAGCACGGCATCTTGGCCGGGCGCGAGCACTTTTGACACGATCGAAAACAATTTGGTGGAGCGGGTTGGCCAGGTCTATTCCGACTGCGTTGCGATCTTTCTGCCGAGTGTTGCCAATGCCCTTGTCGCGAATAACGTTGTCAGAAATTGCCCCTACACCGGAATCAGCATTGGATGGACTTGGGATGACACCGACCAGATCTGCCGCGACAACACCATCCAGTCTAATCTGATCCACGATGTGATGCAGTTGCATGACGATGGCGGAGGAATCTATAGCCTGGGGCGCATGACCAACGGCATGATCGCGGGCAACTATATCTGCGGGATCAACCCCAGTGCGTATCACGGCGGTTCCAGCATATGCGCAATTTACCTGGATAACGGAAGTTGCTACAAGACCGTGCAATCCAACATCTGTGACCGGATCCCGGAAGCGTTTTTCGCCAGCAACCCTCCGAACTATGGCAACACGTTCCAACAGAATTTCTACAACAGCCCGCTCGGCAGCATTTCCGCGCAAAACACCCTGTTGGGAAACACCTTCAATCCCGACCCTGACTGGCCCGGCTATGTTTTGAGCTTGATGACGCTTGCGGGATTGGAAGCCGGTTTTAGGGATATCGATCCCCTGGCCGCTCCCGGAAATCTCGTGCTGCAAAACGCCCGCCTGACAGCCGAAGGAATGTTCGCGTTCGACCTCGTCAGTTCACCCAACGCGATCGTCGCACTGGAGACATCGTCAGACTTAACATCATGGCAAGTTGGGGTGACCAATCTCCTGCAGAGCGGGAATTGGCACATCACGAACGCCCGAACAAATGGCGGGCAGTTCTACCGGGCAAGACAACTACAACCCTGATGTGCGTCCCATTGAAACATCGAACCCAGGGGGGCCAGAGGCGGGTGACCGCCCCTTCGCTCCTCGTCGCCCTGTTGCTTGTCACATCCACCGCGACGGGTGGCCAACTGGCCATCTTCATCCGCTCCGGCAGTGAAGCCGGAGGACTGAATGTACGGTCGCCTGACTGTCCGGGTGACGTGTTCGACTTCCGCACCTGCGAAGGAGTCGTCGTCGGCTCGAAGGACTTTGGCCTGTTCCAAGTGAAACTGCCCGCAACCTTCGGCGATGGTCAGAAATCCTGGCGGCGCGACGCCAATGTCTGGAGCTACTCCTGGCCGTACGCGCAGGGGGTTACCGTTCACATCGCGGTCGAACCGGACGGCGACAGTCTGAAGCTCAAGTACACCTTGGAGAATGTCGGCACCAACACGCTCGATGCCGTGCAACTCCACACCTGCATCCCAACCACCGAAGCGCCCGGTTTCTTCCCTTCGCCCGCCGTAAGCAATGCGCAGACGAATTGGTCGGAGCTTTACGAGCGTCTGCACGTCTGGTCCGAGGATCGCCGCTTCACGTTCGCAGAAACCGAGCTGGCTGCGACCGAACCGCACCTTTCACTCATGCAAACCGGCTACACTCCCGTGAAGTGGGGTTGGTGGGTGAACAGCCCCGAGAGGTTTGATCCGCCGTTGATCGCACTGACGAGTCGAGATGGGAAGAAAACCATCGCGCTTGCTTTCGAGCGGGCGATTTGGGCGTCGTCCAACACCGGCGATGATCGCGCCTGCTTTCACCTGTTCCCCTGGTTCGGCCGCATCGAACCCGGCCAGAGCGTGACCGTGCGCGGTCGGTTGTACGTTTCGCGTGGCGGTCCGCAGGAGGCGATCAAGCGGTTCCGAAAGGATTTTCCCGAGTTGGTCGGCAATGCGCCGCTGCGAATCCAACTTCCTTCGGCGCCGCCACGTCCGGACATCGGCCATCTTGGCCTTGGCGAAACCAACGCTCCTGACGGCCGAACCTTGTGGGCGGACAATCGAAGCTTGTATCGAAATGGCAAGCCGTGGATTCCCGTCATGGGTGAGTTTCATTATTCACGCTGCCCCTCCAACGAGTGGCGCGATGCCTTGCTCAAGATGAAAGCGGGCGGGATTGGCGTTGTGGCGACCTATGTTTTCTGGATTCATCACGAGGAAGTTCGCGGCCAGTATGACTGGAGCGGCCAACGGTCGTTACGGGAATTTCTCCAGCTTTGTCATGACCTCGGGCTGTACGCTTTTGTCCGCATGGGACCGTGGTGTCATGGTGAAGCGCGGAACGGCGGTTTGCCGGATTGGTTGCAGCGGCCTGATAAGAAGTCGCTGCAACAAATTGCCGCCGCCGGAGGCGGGCAAGGCAGCATGGGAGCGTTGCAACTGGTGTCTCCAAACAAACTACGGACGGCGGACCCGGACTTTCTCAAACTGACCGAGCCGTTCTATCGCCAGATCGCCACGCAGATGCAGGG
>CAIYYI010000636.1 GCA_903930345.1 uncultured Verrucomicrobiota bacterium | reverse complement strand
TTACCCGGGGCCGGCACGGCGGTCAGGGCCGCCCGGCAGCCGGGCCCGGCCTGGGGGGCTGAACCATCAACGCTTCAATGACGGCGGTCAGCCGCCTGGGGTCACCCTTGATTTTGACGAAGCAATGGTGGCTGGCCGGGTCGATTGCCCATGCCGTGTCACCACGGGCGTCCACCCGGACCCTGCCACCGCGCACCACCTCCCACAGCTCCGGCTGGGCGCCGCGCACCGCGAAGAGGGCCGCGCCCTGGTCCCAGCTCGGCTGGCCCCCCTGGATGGCCGGGCGGCCGGCAAACGGTTTCAACTCGTACGCCCTCCGCACGGGATTGTGGGCGGGCACCTGCCGCAACGCCGCCCCGGTGATGAGCGCCGTGCCGACCTCCCAGCCGTGCCAGACGATTTCGCCCGCCCACTCGTCCGCGACGAATCGGGCCGCATCCCGGTGGGTGGCGATGTTCGTCTCCGGCTGTTTGGAGGCCGGGAACTGCCCGCCCATGACGACCAATTGGCGGACCTTTTTCCGCACCAGCTCCGGCGCGTTCCGCCAGAGTTCAGCGAGGTTTGAAAACGCGCCGACACTGCAAATGACCACGCTGCCATCCGGCTGCGAGGCCAGCACCCGGCGATACACGTCCAGCGCGTCAGGCGCGCGGTCATCGGGGCCGATGTCGTTGGGGAATTCGTCCCGCAGCGCGCGGGCAAAGGCGCTGGTGCGCTGCAGGGCGGTGGGGCCGCGCTTGTCGGTGCCGATGGCCAGATCGGGGCGGCCATAGAATGTATTGATGGCATCGCAGGCCGCCGCCGAAGCGCCGGTGTGGTCCTTACGGTTGACGACCACCGCCAGCAACTGGCACTCGCCCTGGTCCGCCAGCGCGTGCAGCAGGGCCAGCGCCCCGGCATCGTCGCAATCGCCCGACATGTCGGTATCCAGGATGAGCTGCACCGGCGGGGCGGCGACCGCCGTGGATAGCCGGAGGGCTGCGGAAAACAGGATCAGCAAGGCGAGGTGTTGAAAAGCGCGTTTCATGGTTTTGACCGGATCAGCGGCCGATCACGGTGGCCGTATTCACCGCGATGGGCTTTCCTTTGTAAAGCCGTTTTCACCTACGGACGCACCCCCACCCGGTAATACTTGCCGGCGGCCTGGTTGGTGTCACTCAGATACTGGGTGCCACCGGCCCCGGAAATGTCCGCCTGGCCGGGGACAATGGCCCAGGTTCCGGCGGTCAGATTGGTGCGGTAATACAGGGTGTAAAGCCGGTTGGAGGAGCTGGAAAAGCCGACCACCGCCGGGCGTCCATCGGGCAGGGTTTCCAGCCGGAACAGGGAGGCCGCGTTGGTGGGGTCGGTGTCGGCCACGTACTCGTGCAAAGTCGGGCAGCCATCGCGGTCGGGATCGGCGGTGGCGAGGCCCGGGTCGAGCGGCGAAAACCCGTAGCGCCGGGTCCAGCCGTCCGGGATGCCGTCACCATTGGAGTCGGCGGTGGGCAGGAGGTATTCATGGGCGCCCATGTCGAAGCGGGCCACGCCGCCGCCGGTGCCATCCAACGGGCGGGGCAACTGCGCCAGGTCATGGGTCACAAAGGCGTCCAGATCATTGGTCATGGTGTAGAGCACCCGGTTGGTGCCCACGAACATCGTGTTGGTGGTGACAAAGCGGCCCAGATTCGTAGTGCCTGTGTTGATGCAGGGGGAGCCGGGGGACAGGCGGGCATCCCGGGCGCTGACGCTGACCAGCAGGGGATCCGTGCTGAGATTGCCGGGCCCCCATTGCACATTGTAGCGGGTGTTCGAGCCGTGGTAGATGCTGTTGGTTCCGTTCTGGATGTCGGAGTACGAGACATTCACGCGAAACTCCTGGATGGGTCCGCCCGAGGCGCCGGAGACATCAATGGCGTTGTTGCCGTTCCAGACGATGCAGTTCAGCACGGTGGCGCGCCCGCTCTGGGCGGAGAGGCAATAGGGATAGGTGAGGCGGGAGGTGTGGTCGAAGAGCTTGATGGCGGAATTGATGCCCACGAACGTGTTGTTGACAATCAGGGCATCGCACCCGTTTTGCACCGTGATCCCCCCGTTGGGGCAGTTGTACATGACGTTGTTAAAGACAATGGGGCAGCAGGTGTCGCGCAGCACAATGGCGTGGTCCCCATGGCTGGGGTCGCCGTAGATGATGTTGCCCTCGATGATCGCCGAGCAGCGGGTGGGATGAATGCGGTCGTCATAGCACGGGGTGTCGAACACATTGTTGCGGACGTGGGGGGAGGGCAGGCCGAAGAGCGAACTCTCCCCATGCATCTCCACGTCGTCGTTATCGCCCGTCTTGCCGATGAAATAGCAGTCCTCAACCAGCACGTAGGCGTAGCGGGCATGGACGCCCTGGCCGATGTAGCGGAACTGGCAGCGCTGGACGTGGGCCGAGGCGGGGCCGCCATGGACCAGGTCATCGGAAAAAATGCCGATGGCATCGCCCTCCGGCAGCGTGCCATCCGCCGTGTAGAGGTTGGTGAACACGCAGTCCTCAAAATCGACGTGGCAGGCCAGCGCCACCACGGCCTCGAAATAGTTCCGGGGCGCCACATTGAGCGGGTAGGCGCAATTGGTGGCGTAATAGGTGTTTTTATGGTCGCCGGCGCAATTGGCATACTGGATCACACAGTGCCGGAACCGGCTGTCCGCCGCCTTGATGAACTGGATGCGCTCCCAGTTCAAGTCGGCCGGATGACGGGTGAACGTGATTGGTTGCGCATCGGTGCCCTCCGCCAGCAGGCGGCCGAGGACGGTGATGCCGAAACCCTTGCGGGTCCACACCGTGACGCCCGGTTCAATGGTGAGCGTGGCCCCGGTGGCCACGGTGACCTGGCCGGTGATGGTGTAAATGCCGTTGGTGGAATACCAGGTGGTATCCGTTGCCAGCGTGCCGCTGACGCAATTGGTCAGGATGACGGGGGGTGGTTCAATGACCTCCCCGGCAGACAGGTCGGCCACCTGGATGAAATCGCCGCTGGTCTTGCTCATGTTGAGGCCGATGATTGTCAGCACATGCTCCCCCACGCCCAACCGGCCGGCGATCACGCCCAGGTCGTTGGTCACCGCCGGCTGGGGGTTGTTGGCCGCCTGGCCGCCGGAACTCTCATGGCCGCCGGTGCCGGAGTTGCTGGCCACCGCGTTGTAGGCGGGTTCCGCCGGAGCCCCCGGGGAGGCAAAATGCGTCAGGAAAACCCCGTCCAGCCAGGCGATGTAGCCATCGTCCCAATCCATGCGCAGCAGCAGGTGCAGATTGGGGGCCAGCGCATTGGTCACCGTGAAGGTCTTGCGCAGATACAGCGTGGTGTAATTGCTGGCGGCGCTGCCGACCATGTCGGGCAGCAGGGTCTGGCACTGGTTGGTCTCCTGGGCGGTCGCCCCGCAGCCGAACGCACCCCGGCCGGTCCGCCAGGAACTGTCCAGCACGGCACCGGGGGCCTTCCAATCCGTCTGGGGGGCATTGGTGCCCTTGCGGTATTGCCAGAGGTCCTCATGGCTGACCAGCGACACCACCGCCGCCGCCTGGAGCGGCAGGGAGGATAAGGCAGCCAACAACACCGAGGCGAGTAGGATAAGCCGGCTTTTCATGGTGCTCGTTTATCCCGCGAAAATCAGGAGTTGTCAAGGAATCCAAATATTTCCGGCGCCGACCGCAGGCTTGCGTCGGGGCGGCGGATATCCATACTGCCTCCGCATATGGCGTTCACATTGACATTCAATATCACAGCCGACCCCGCCACCACCCTGGCCAAGCTGTTTGCGGAGGGCAAAAAGGCGGGCGTGCAATTCACCGGGGATGATCAACAGGGCGCGTTTGCGGGTTGCAGCGCCAAAGGCACGTACGCGGTCAACGGGCGGGAATTGCGGGTGACGGTCACGGAGAAGCCGTTTTTCATCACGGAATCGCTGGTGCGGAACCAGGCCCGGGAAAAAGCCCCCGCCTGGGGAGCGGTGTTGGTCTGACTAATGTTCGTGGCTTCTCACCCGGTTACCGGTTTTCCGCATAGGTGAGGATTTCCACTCCCGGTTGCTCCGCAATGGCCACGGCCAGGCCGTTGGTCATCAATTCCCCGCCGCGCATCCGGGTCACCGTGCCGCCGTAATGAGCCTGCAGCCGGTAGGTGGTGTCGGGTTTCAAGCCCCGCAATTTGAAGCGGGCGGTCTCGTACGGGCTGGACTCCCGGCGGAACACCTGGACCAGGCCCGCGTCCTGCTCCGGACGGTCAAATTGCCAGGCCATCCAGGCGGTGTTGTCCCGGGACCAGGTGGTGAGCGGGTAGAAATCACCATAGTAATTGGGGGCCACCTCGCGCCACAGGTTGACCAGTTTCCGCAGCGTGGCGTAGTCCAGGTCGCGCACGCGCAGGTCGATCCCGCTGCCGAGGCTGAGCTGGCTGCCGTTGCTCCAGAAGGCGTAAGGCTCCACCGGGGTGCGTCCGCTGCCGTAATAGCCCGCGTTGCGTGCGGCCACGGTGCCGGTGCCGTGGTAGGGCAGCCAGAGGGAGAGGCCGTAGGTCATGCACTGGTGGCCGGTGGTCTCATAGGCGTAATCACTGCGCCAGAGGGGTACGGCGCGGCGCATGGTTTCCAAATCATTGCGCCGGCCGCCGGAGGCGCAGGCATCAATGAGCAACCGGGGATGCCGGCGCAACAGCTCATCCCAGTAAGCCAGATAGCCGGTGACGTGTTTGATCTCCGTGATACCCTGGCGGTCGGGGGCGTCGTTGGCCCGCCAATGGCCCAAGGGCGCCATGTTGAAATCCTGCCGGTAGAGGTCAATGCCCTGTTCGGTGATCATCCGGTCCACCGTGTCCACGAGCCACCGCCAGGCCTCCGGATGGCCGAGGTTGAGCAGGCCGCCCTGGGCGCCGCCCAGAATCCACTCCGGATGGTGCTGCGTGAGCCAGGTATTAGCGGTCACCCGCTCCGGCTCGAACCAGGTGACAATCTTGATGTTCCGCTGGTGGGCATAATCCGAGACGGCGCGCAGCCCGCGTGGGAAGCGGTTGGAATCGACCTGCCAGGTGCCGACCCGGGGCCAGCCGCCGCCGTGATGTTCGTACCAGCCCGCATCCATCCACCAGTAATCCAGCTTGAGCCCCTCCTCAAGGTAGCGGTTGATGAAGAAGGTTTGGTTGGTCTCGTTGGCGTTGATCATCTCGTCATACTGCCGCGAGCTGGAGGCGACCCATTGCGGGGGGGGCAACTGCCCGCCCGGGCGGGGCATGGAGTGCGCCTGCATCCAGCGGCGCCACAGGTTCTGGCCGCGGATCCAATCGCCCTGCCAGAACTGCGCCACCACCAGCGGGCTGCGAACCTCCTCGCCCGGCAGCAGCTTGAAGCGGGTCAGCTCCTGGCCCGCCCGGAGTTGCAGGCCCCGGCCCTGATCGCGGTTGAAGTCCATGGCCCACTGCCCCGGCCAGCCCACCGAAAGGATCAAGCCCTGGTCCGGCTGGATTTCCAGGTTGAAGTAGGACCAATCGGTGTCCGTGGGGCGGCCGCCGGCGGCGGCGATGCGTTTTTGACTGCCGGGGAGCAGCCGTGTTTCCAGCGGCTGGTAATCATTGCCGCTGGACGGGGAGCCCACGTTGTGATGCAGCAGGAATTCCCCGGCGGCGGGCCGGGCACAGGACAGGTCCAGGGCCTGGATCTGCGCCAGCACCGGGGAGTTGGTGGCCCCGGTGTTTTTGAAATGGAGCACCCATTCCACGGTGGCAAAATCCCGGTAGGCGACCGCCTCACAACGGACCTGCAGGCCCGTGGCCGGATCGGTCCAGACCAGCGTGTGCTGCTCCCGGCTGGCATCGAGCGGGCGCACTTCCCGGCGCAGCTCCCACTGCGGGAGCAATTCCGCAGAGGAGCGCCCGTCATACTGGAAGGAAAAAGGCGGGGCGGCCGCGAACAGATCCGCGACTGCCGCCTCCCGCACGGGGAGGGCCGACAGCGAAAGGCGACTGCCATCCGCGAAGACCACCTGGGCCTCGGCCCAGGCGGCCTGGTCGCAGGCGATGCCATCGGGAGTCTCCTCCACTTGCAGGATGAATTCGGCGGCCCCGTTCAGCGCCACCTGGAGCGGGTGGGCGGGCATGCCCTCCCGCAGCGTCTCGGTCCGGGCCAGCACGGTCTCCCCCGCGCGGACGGAAAATTGGACGCTCCCCCGTCCGCCGCTGGTTTGCCCGTTGCTATCTACGCCAACGAAGGCGGTGAACTGCGCCCCGGGCCGGGGCAGACGCACCCTGATCCGGCTGAAGGCATGACAGTAAATTCCGTTGGTGTAGGACTGGCCGGCCAGACGCAACGGTTTGCCCTGGCGCGCATTGAGGGAAATGGCGTCGTGGTTGGCCAGCACCTCCAGGCCGGGCTCGGTCGGGGCTGGCGGGCGCGGGGCGGAGAACCTGGCGGTCACCCATTGGCGCGCCTGCCGCAGCTCGTCCGGGCTGGTCTGCAGCGCGCCTGCGGTGGCCGGGGTGCCAGACACCAGCAGGCAGCAGAGGAGGGCGAGCGGCCAGGAGCGGAGCGAGTCGCGGACCGCCGGCCGGGACTTCCGGCCGGCGAGGACCGAGGTGGTCCGCCGGGGAGGCCGGGACAAGGGAGAGTTCATGGGAACAAATTAGCGTCAGCCAGCGGTTTGACCAGAAAAATGCCATGGCACACCGCCAGGACGCTGCGGGCGGGAGAGATTAAGCCTTGTGTTCCCTGGGGAATAGTTGATGGTGGGAAGCATGGATTCTTCTGTTGATGACCAAAAATCCGCCCCGACCATGGAAACCTCCCTGGCGGCGTTGCGGACGCAGGCTGACCAGGGCAGTGCCGACGCCCAATTCAGCCTGGGCCTGCATTATGGCAGCGCGACTGGAAACGCCCTGGATTTCGCCCAGGCCGCCCGGTGGTACACCAAGGCGGCCGAGCAGGATCATTCCCTGGCCCAATTCAATCTCAGTGTGATGTTCACCCGCGGACAGGGCATGCCGCATGACGACGCGGCCGCAGCGGTCTGGATCCGCAAAGCCGCCGAGGGTGGGGATGCCGGCGGCCAGCACCTGCTGGGCGTGCGCTGTCACCGGGCCAGTGTGGATCCCCTTCAGGGCGGGGCCACGGAGTCCCGCATTGAGGCCTACCAGTGGCTCAAGCTCGCCACCGAGCAGGGGTATCAGGATTCCCTCACCGCCTGGCAACGATTGACGATCACCATGACGCGCGCGGAAGTGGACGCGGGCAACCAGCGGGCCGCGGCGTTTGTCGCCCGTCAGACCATCAGCCCGCCACCGCAATGAGTGCATTTCCCCCAGCCAAAGGCCCGGCGGAGAGTCCCCGCACCCCTGAGGTGGTCCAACCGGGTGTGACGGAGGCCGACCGGGTCAAATTCGGGCGGATCCTGGATCAGGAGGAGGACAGTTTCGGTTTTGAATACGAGGACACCCTGGGCCGGAAGGAGCAGATGCGCCTGGATGCCCGCACCTATGAGGGCGCCATCCGGGAGGCCCGCGCCTACCTGGGGATCCGGGAGGATGATCGCGACGAGGATGGCGACCGGTGGTCAGTGGAGTGAACCCCGTGAGCCGGCGCATGGGGTGAATGCCCCATGGCGGAGCACCGGTTGGCCGGATTAACGTTGAACTGCGGAAAACCAATAAATTTATGACCGGTGTAGAAGCATTTGAAAGCATTGTTGAGGCGCTCAAAAACCAGCGCCGCAAATCCCCCAAGACTCCCCCCACGCTGCTGACCATGCCTTGGGGGATGGCCTATGATCTGATCAAACTAGGACGCGCGGAGCTGGGGGATCTGGCGGATCAGCTCATGATCGAAGGGATCACGGTGTTGGAAACCAAGGGATTCCGGGGGTTCAAAGTCGTGCTTGATTGGAAAAACCAATACGGCGACGTGATGGCCACCTGACGGACGGGGCAGGGGACTTCCTTTGGGACGCGTTCATTGGAATTGGAGCGCCACCCGTTTGACCACCCCTTTGCCGGGAGATCCGCGCACGGTGTGGATCTCGTTCTCCTGCCCAAACTTGATCCAGGGGGTGACGTTCAGGAAAGTGACGGTGCCCAACACCGCACTGTAGCGGTCAGCGATGGCCCGGCGGAAATCGTGGAGGCTGACCGCATCCAGGTGGTGCTCGTTGTGCAGGCCCGGTTCCAGATGACGAAGCCGAATCCATGGTTGCGCTTCGCAAAAACAAATTTGGCCTGCATGATCTCCGCTTTGGCCTGGTTCTCGCACGTGATGGTCAGCACGGAAAACGGCACGGCCCGGGAATGATCGGCTGTGAATTCGGCGGAAAGCTCTCCGTAGCCGCGCAGGCGCAGGGGGGGCAGGCTGCGCATTTCGGCCCGGCCATTCGCGTCGAGCAGGAGGCTGGCCAGCAGGCAGGCGAGCCAGTGTGCCGCGCGAAAAATCGGTTCATGGGTTGAGTGTATGCCGGTGCGGCCGGGAAGTCAGCAACAGTCCGTTGCCGGTCGGGTGACCCCAAAGAACAGGTCGCAACCTGGTGGGGGGATAGTACGGTTAAAACCGGGGAGTTTTGATAAGCGAATGGGTGACAAGCGAATCAATTGCAGGCCTTGCCAATGTGGGATGCCCTTGCCAATATCGACACCCTAGTGAAAGCACTGTCGCTGGTAACAATGGACGAAGCGGTCGTTCAGTAACGATGGGGCACGGCGCATGAACGTGGCAAAACGTCTTTTTCAGGTTTTTGTCGGTCTGGTGCTGCTCGTTACGGGAGCAGGCATCATTTACGCGTTCCATGCCCACGGCTGGACTCGAGGCCACGACAGTTGGGATGGCGGCTTTCTTTTGCTCGCTGAGGCGTACTCCATCGTTGGCAGCCTTTTCATTCTGCTCGGCTTGCGTTACGCCGTCGGACCGCAGAGTTGCATCGGGCGCAGGATCGCCAGCTCGCGCCGGAATTTTGCGGGAGTTTTCGTGTTGCTTTCGTTTGCGATACTCGCTGCAATGGTTTTTAGTTGGCGATGAAGACGCGGACCAACAAACCGACTGCTGGCAACGCCGGGACCGGATCCCGGTTGATCGGCGGAAAACATTGGCCCAGCGTGCCGGTGCGATTGGCGGCATGAAAGCTTTTGGATACTTCTGTATAGGTTCATCCGCATTGTTCCTTCTGTACGCACTGTGGATTTGCTGGTTCCTTCGCGATGGACTTGGTCCGGAGAGCATTCCCACCACCGGCAGCCTTGCCTGGTCGCGGTTTTGGGAAGAGTTTCGGTTTGCATTGCTCCTCGCGACGCCAGTTCTCCTATGCGGGATTTGGTGCGCAGTCCGAAGGCCACGAGCGACAAAGAAAACAGATCTCCCATGAAACTTCACACTATTGGCCTGCTGCTTGGTGCTGGAGGCCTGCTGATTTTTGCCTGCCGACAGTTGGCCACCCGCCGAAAGCGCGAGAGGGAGATTGCCGAATTCGAAAAGTTACCAACCGTATCCCGTGACTTCACCACGCCCGAGGGCGCCATATTGTGCCTTGAGGCCACCTACCCTTTGAAAGATATCGAAGCAGCCGTCGCCTGTCGGGACTTCGCGACAGAGGCGAGATTGTGGATTCAAGAGCGTGGCCAAGCGAGTTTGTCTGAGGAGTTTAATCAGACCATGCTGATAACGTTGACGAAGACAATGGAGCAATCCTTCCGGGAAGGCATGGAGTATACGGTACCAGATTGGGATAAAGCGCGTTCTTACTTTCTTGAGCGCACGCCGTACGGCGACGGTTTGGTGGTTGTGAATAAGGTTGCGGTTGGACCAGATCGGAGCATATTCCGCCAGCGTATCTTGACATCAAAGACAGCAAACGGCTGGAGAGTTGTTACCCCGCTCGTCAAGACAGATGATGGGTGGAGAGTGACTTCCAAGGTTTGATCGCGTGCAGGCTAACCCGAAATGGTAGGCCGGGGGAGCGTGGCTCAGCTAAAACCGGGGAGTGTTGACAAGCGAATCTGAGCACATTCGGGTATTGGTCGAACGAAGATTGGGCAGACGGAGTGATCATCTGTCCTCCGTCTGAGGTTCCCGACCCGTCTTGGCTGACTGCCACTGCCTTCATGTTGGGGGCGGTGATCGCAGATCAGGCAGCCTCTACACATGCAACGATCACCGCCTAACCGGCCCCCCCGCATTCGTCCCATCCCTCGCACAACATTTGACTTTGCCGTCCGGGCGGCTTGTGACATTCTGGGCCCATGCTTAGCACTGACCTTAACGTGGCACGGATCAAGCCCCGCTGTTGTTTCATGGTCCTGCTGGCGGGCATCGTGGGTCTTGCCACCGGACTTTTGGGGGCATCCCCCTCCATGCTCCTTACCGAGCTGCGTCAGGGGCCTTTGGCCGGGGTGGAAGAGGTTGTTTTCACTGTGCGCACCCCGGGCAACGATGGCCATTGGTACGCCAATTTTGGCTATCAATCCGGGGATGCCAGCCGCCCGATGTACACGGAAAATGGCTCGCGCCTGTGCAAGCTCAACCTGAAAACGGGGCAGGTGACCGACCTGCTGGCCGATGCCACCGGCTCCCTGCGCGATCCCCAGGTCCATTACGATGGCAAGCGGGTTCTGTTTTCGTATCGCAAAGGAGGCACGCCCTTTTTCCACCTCTACGAAATGAACCTGGATGGCACGGGCCTGCGACAGATCACGGAGGGGCCTTATGATGACCTCGAGCCAATTTACCTGCCCGATGGCGATCTCCTGTTCTGCTCCTCCCGCTGTTTTCGCTGGGTGCAATGCTGGTTTACGCAGGTGGCGATTCTGCACCGGAGTGATTCCCAGGGCCGGAACATTCGCGCTCTTTCCGCCAACGTGGAGCAGGACAACACCCCCTGGATGATGCCCGACGGACGGGTGCTCTACATGCGCTGGGAGTATGTGGATCGCAGCCGTGTGAAGTACCACCATCTCTGGACCATGAATCCGGATGGGACCGGCCAGATGGTCTATTACGGAAACCAGCATCCGGGCATCGTCATGCTCGATGCCAAGCCGATCCCGGGAACAGACAAAGTGCTGGCGGTGTTTTCGCCCGGTCACGGGCGCAAGGAGCATGGGGGACGTTTGACCGTGGTCGATCCCAATAACGGCCCGGATGATCGGGCCAGCGCCCGGGCGCTGGCGCTCGGTCAAACCTTTCCTCGCGACCTCCTGGAGGATTGCCGTGATCCTTATCCCCTGGCGGATAACTGCGTTCTGTTTGCCAGCGGCTCCGGCCTTTACCTGACGGATGGGCAGGGGCGCACGGAGGCCTTGTACCGGCTGCCGGATTCCGGGGCGGCCTGGCTCCAGGAACCGCGGCCGGTCTTGCCCCGGGCCGGGGAGCGGATCATCCCCGCCAAGGTCAACCTGGCCAAGGAAACGGGCTACGTGGTGCTCCAGGATATCCTCCACGGGCGCAGCATGAAGGGCGTGCAGCCGGGCGAAATCAAAAAGCTGCTGGTCCTGGAAACGCTGCCCAAACCGATCAACCATTCCGGCACCATGGAGCCGATCAGCTACGATGGCACGTTCACCCTGCCCCGCATTCTGGGCACCGTGCCCGTTGAACCTGATGGTTCGGCCTATATCGAACTGCCCGCGCTCCGCAGCCTGTTCTTCGTGGCGCTGGATGCGAACGATCTTTCGGTCAAACGCATGCAAAGTTTTCTGACCGTCATGCCGGGTGAGACCCTCTCCTGCGTCGGCTGCCACGAGAACCGCACCGAAACGGCGCGCGCCCGTCCTTCCTCTTTGGTGGCGGCAGCGCTTCGGCGACCGCCCAGCCGGATCGAACCGATTCCGGACATGCCCGAGGTGTTTGATTTTCCTCGCGATATCCAGCCGATCCTCGACCGGCATTGTGTCCCGTGCCACAACGATGAAAAACGCTCCGGTAAACTGGTCCTGACCGGGGACCATGGGCCCATCTTTTCCCATTCATACGTGTCGATCATGTCCCGGGGATTGGTCACCCACGGACGGGATGCCGATGGCAACAAGCCGCCGCGCGGCATTGGCAGCTCGGCCAGCGCGCTGATGAAACATCTCGTTGCGGGCAAATGTGAGGCCAGGCTTTCGCCCGCCGAAATCAGCCGGGTCCGGCTCTGGATTGACAGCGGCGCGCCGTATGCCGGAACCTATGCCGCCCTGGGCAGCGGAATGGTCGGCGTCAGGCTTGATCCCGGCATCACCAACCGCTGCAACAGTTGCCATCACAAGGGCGAGCTGGTGGGAGATGGAGAACTGGCTTTCAATCTGACCCGGCCCGAAAAATCGCTTGTCCTGCTTGCCCCGTTGGCCCGGGCGGCTGGCGGGTACGGGCAGTGCGTTACGGCCGAGGGCAAACCGGTGTTCCCTGATACCAAAAGCCCCGATTATGTGGGCATGCTGCGAACCATTCGCGCCGCCCACGACCGTTTGAACGAGATCAAGCGTTTTGACATGGCCGATTTCAAACCCAACTTCCCCTACATCCGCGAAATGAAGCGCTACGGCATCCTGCCCGGCACTTTCAATCCCAGCCGCGATTCCGTGGATGTGTACGTCACGGATCGTGCTTATTGGCGTTCCCTCTGGTGGAAGCCGATGCCAGGAGTCGTTACGGAAAAGGGGGCACCTATTCAAAGCGACGTTTCAATGGCGTTAAGGGGGCACCCAGGGTTTGGCGCGGAATAATCGCCATAGCGGACGCAACCCGCAGGCCGGTTCGCTATCTTGGAACAGGGTCAATTCACCCTGGCCAAGGTCCGCTCAACTTTCCCATCCCACCCCCCAGCCCGCGTCTCCGGTGGGTTCCGCTCTGCGGGACTACTGACTATTGACCACGGACTACTGACTACGAAGACAATGCGGAATACGGAACCGCTGAAAATGAAGACAATCGAAAAACGGCAAAGGGGGAAATGGGGATTTATTGACAAGCGAATGGGTGACAAGCGAATAAAAGGCAAGCCTTGCCAATGGGGAATTGCCTGTCCAGTATGGGCATCCTAATGAAAGCACTGTCACCGGTAACGATGAGCGAAAATGTCGTTCAACAATGCATGATGAGACGAGGAAACATTTCGTTATGCGCAAGGTGACTCTCATAACGGTAGCCGTTGCTTTGATAAGCGGCTGCTTCGGGCTTTTCTTGTTGCTGCATTTGGGGCTGGCGGCATTGAAGAATCACTATCCGAAGGACTACCCAGTCCCAGAGTTTACCTGGTTCTGTCTTTCGCATCGGGCATGGCTCCTGGCAGCCCCGGTGCCTTTTGTAACGTGGCTGGCGCTCGCCTTACGCAAAGGCACCCCGGATTCGGACTGCGCCGGCCTGTTCGCCGCAGTTGCAGCGCTCTATTTTGTCGCCCTAGGTTTCATGGTGGCCATCGCTCTGGTTTTGCCGTGGGCTGCCATAATCGACTTTTTGGGACACACGAAACCAACATGAAACTCACGGCCAATCCGTCGCCTCCAACCGACGCCTCGCGCGGCTGAGGCGCATTGTTGGGCGGCTGTCGATACGCATGATTAACGAGATCTACATTGCGCTGCTGGCATGCCCGGTTGCAATTGCAGCTGGCTTTGGCTTCATCGCCCTCCACAAGCGGAGATCGGACTTCGTTTTGCGGAAGTGGGCGGCCGAGAACCATTTTGAGCTTTTGCATTCCGAACGGTGCTTTGCCTCCGGGCCATTTTGCTGGCTCACTTCGAGCAAGACTACCGTTTTCTTGGTCACGGTGCGTGATCCCAAGAACCGGGAGCGGTCGGGCTGGGTGCGGTGCGGCAGCTGTTTTGAGGGGGTATTGTTCAGCGATCGCGCCGAGGTTAAATGGAAGGAGCAATGAACCCAAAACGGTCCAACCCGATCACTGCACTGGACACCCATGCCGGGGAGTTTGGACAAGCGAATGGGGTAGTGCACACGAATACAGACCACTGACCCTGACTATTGACTACGGACCACTGACTACGGACCAGACAATGCGGACCGGGCAAGCAGAAATCTCACACGAAGACACAAAGTCACGAAGGCAAAGCGGAAAATGAAACGCAAAATGCTGATATGGGAAAACGGGGATGATTTAGCCGCGAAAGATCGCAAAGATCGCAAAGAGGGGAAGAATTTACGACGAAGAATGGTGTCCCGCGGAGGCGCTGAGGCGCTGAGATGGTTGATGGTTGATGGTTGATGGCAAAACAAGGCGGGAAATGAAGACAAAAAGCTGAAACGTGAAAACGTGGTTTATGGCAGAAAAACGAAGGGGCAGAAATATACAGGCAGAAAAACTGAAATTGAAGACAATCGAAAAACGGCAAAGGGGGAAATGAAGACGAGGCAGAAGACGGATTGTTTGACAAGCGAATGGGTGACAAGCGAATAAAAGGCAAGTCTTGCCAATGGGGGATTGCCTGTCCAGTATGGGCACCTAAGCGTTCCGTCCTATGATCTCGAAGCAATACATCGCTGAAGTCAGGTTGAGACGAGAGGCTGTGGAGTCGTTCGACAGGTATCCGTTTTCACTGGCGGCGGTGCGGCCCCTTGAAAGGCTGGAGCTTCATCCTGCGGTCACGTTCTTTGTCGGGGAGAATGGGTCCGGCAAGTCCACGCTGCTGGAGGCCATTGCAGTGGCCTGCGGCTTCAACGCCGAGGGCGGGTCGAAGAACTTCAGATTTGACACCCGCAGCTCCCACTCCGAGCTGCACCGCTACCTCCGTATCGCCCGGGGCGTCGAGCGTCCGCGCGATGGGTTCTTCCTGCGGGCGGAGAGCTTCTTCAATGTGGCCACCGAAATTGAGAAGCTGGACGTCGGCTCATCCTACGGGGAGCGGCCCCTGCACGAGCAGTCGCACGGCGAATCCTTTCTTGCGCTGATGGTCAACCGGTTTCGCGGGGAGGGGCTCTACCTGCTGGATGAGCCCGAGGCGGCCCTCTCCCCCAGCCGGCAGCTATCGGTGATCACGCGGATGCACGATCTTGTGCGGCAGAAGTCGCAGTTCATCATCGCGACCCATTCCCCGATATTGATGGCCTACCCTGAGGCGTACATCTACGTGTTCTCGGCGAGGGGGATCGAGCGCGTGGCGTACCAGGAGACGGAGCACTACCGGGTCACGCGCGACTTTCTCTCCAGTCCGCAACGGATGCTGCAGGTGTTGCTGGCACCGTAAAGTGGCGGCGGGCAAGGGCGGAATCGCAAGGGGGCTTGGGTTGGTGCAACGGCAAAAACAGGGGGATGATTTAGCCGCAAAAGGTCGCAAAGATCACATAGAGGAAGGAATACGGACCTGGTGAAAAGTAGAAATTGGGAAAGCAGAAAGCAGAAATCCAAACTGAAAATGCTGACAAGCTGACATGCTGAAAAGCTGAAATGAAGACAATCGAAAAACGGCAAAGCGGAAAATAGAACGCAAAATGCTGATATGGGAAAATAGCAGAAAAACAGGGGGCAGAAAAATAAAGGCGGAAGGCTGAAGTGGTTGATTGTTTATAGTTGATTGTTAAAAAGCAGAAAGGGACGGCTGGGCCCCACTGCTTACGCAATACGCTGGCAAGCCTCCGGCTTGCTCTCTGGGCGGATCGATATTTATGAGCAAAACTTCACTGTGGGCTGGTCGACTGGCGTCGCTCTTTGCTGTCGCCTCTTTCGTCATGGTGACCGCCTACCGGCAGGCTGACTTTGACGGCGCACGCGCCGAGAGCTGGTGGCCAGTGGTCATCGGCTGGGGCATGATGCTCGCCGCGTTTTCAGGCGTGGTCTGCCTCGTGACGGCCGTGTTTTCATTTGCGCGCCGCAGACCGAGCGGCTCAGTTCAAGCTGAGGCGGCCCCTGATCACTCGGGCAGCGACTAAATTGACGGAGAAGCCAACGTGGCTGCGCCAGGTGGCTGACCTTAACGGTGGATTGATACACACGCATGAGGCTGCCAAACCCTGGGCTGCCACCGGCGAGCGGGTCGCTAGCGCGGATTCATCAGGCTCAGACCCATCAGGCCCACGGTGGTTTCCGGTGACAGGGTTGCCAGGGTGACGCTCGCCAGGCGCACCCCGGACCGCAGCCGCCAGTTGAGGAGCATGGCGCGGCAGTTGTTACCCAACTGCACGGTGGGCGGCGGTTCCTTGGGCAGGCAGGCGGCATCGCGCTGGTAGTTGTAATCGGCCCGGCCGTACGGGCACAGGCTCCAGAAGTTGAACGGCGGCACGAGCTCCAGCTTTTCCTCGACGCCGTCGGCATATACGAAACGCAGTTCGGCGTTGGCGATGCGCACCTGCATGGGCGTGGTGAAGCCGCAGACCAGGAACCAGAGGGCGTCGCCCTGACGCCCGACGGGGAGGGTGACCTGCCGGGGCCAGTTGTCCCATTGGGAGGTGAACGCGATGTTCGTTGCCCGGTTGCCCCACCGGAACGGCACGCCCTGCCGGGTCAACAACTGTCCCTCCCCATGCTGCAGCTTCGGGACCTGGGTGAGATCAATCTCCGGCGGCTTGTGCTTGGGGTCCAAGGCCATCTGCCACGTGGAATAGCCATCGACCGCCAGCCGCAGGGAGCAGGTGTCCGGGCGGGGGGAGAGGTACTGCTGCTTGAAGATGGAGCGCACATCCCCGTTGAGCACCGGGGTGAGATCCAGGCAGTCCCAGGTGGCGCCGGCGGGAACGGCCTGGAGCACCCGGGCGGCGCGGAATGCCTCGGCTCCGGGGTCGGTGACTTTGACCTTGAACCGCTGCCAATGCTCGGTCTTGCCGGTCGCCACGCGGGCTAGGATCAGGTGGTCGCCGGCGTTGGTGCTGAGGGTGCCCAGCAGTTTGCCCGCCTGGAGGACCGGGGAGCTCAGAACCCCCTGCGGGTCCTGGTATTCGCTGATCTGGCCGGCCGGGGCGGCGAAGGTGATGGGTTCGCCGCTGTTGCCCGCCAAGGTGGCGGCCACCGGGGAGGGGAGGGGGTCAATAACTTCCACCTCGACCAGGGCGGACGCGGCATCGGCCAGGCGCACCTCCACGAGGGTTACGCCAAAACCGGGCTGCAATTGCCACGGGACGGCCGCCCCGTTGACCTTCACTCCGGCGACCTCCCTGGCGCGGATGGGCAGCTGGACCCGCAAGGGAGCGCGGCGGGTCAGGTCCACGCGCAGGCTGGAAGTGTTGCCGGAGCGCTGGAACTTGAGCGCGACGTCCGGCGTCTGGAGGGCGGCGGTGTTCCACGCCTCCGGAAATTGCGGCGCCACGGTGACGAGGCGGTTCGGATAATCCGGGCGGTATCCGAACAAGCCCTCCACCACGGTCCGGCAGAACAGGCTGGCGCAATCGTTGAAGTCGGTGCCGCCGTTGGGGAAGCCGAGGTCGCCGGGCACAGGGCCGAAGAACATCATTTGCGGGAAGGTGCCGCGCAGCAGCTCCCAGCCTTCGGCCGCGAGGCCGGTCTGAAAGCAGGCCAGCGCCAGGTGATAATTGTCGCCGGGCCACATCTCCCGAACGGACCAGACGGAGGGCACCCAGGTGGAGGGCCAGCATTGCTGGCCGCCGTAGGGCAGGCGGACGCGCTCCAGCTCCCACTCCGTGTAGTGGATGGCCTGGACCGCCTGTCCGGGGTTCAGCAGGCCGGCGTCAATGGGGCAAAAAATCCCGTAAAGCCAGCAGGACTCATGCAGCCGCCGGAGACCGGTCTGCTCCCGGTACGCGCCGGGATGCCCGCGCTGAGGGATCCAGAGCAGGCTGAAGAACCCCTGGCTGATTTTGGCCAGCTGCGCCTGGTGAAAGGCGACGGACGGTTGGTCCCCGGCCCGCCGGGCAAGATCCAGGGCCGCCTTGTGCCCCTGGTAGGCGTAGGCGGTTTCCTCGGTGGTGCCGCCGCCATTGTACCACTGGTCATCGGTGGGCCAGGTGTTCGCGTAGCTTTCGTAGATGCCGTCCCCATCCGGATCGAAGCAATCCCGGAGGTACTCCAGGTGCAATTCCAGGGCCGGGCGCAGCAGCTTCTCCAGGTCCGCATCGCCGGTCCAGCGCCAGGCGTGGATGAGCTGGTCAAAAAACTGGCTCTGCATGTCGTAGTGCCACGGGTGGTGCAGGTCCACGCGGCCCTTGCCGAAGAGGCGGGAGTCCAGCCCCTGGCAGGCGTATCCGGTTTTGGCGTCGGCCTTGGGCACGAGCTTGTCGGATTCCTTGATCTGCCGGGCCAGGCAACGTTCAGCCTGAGCCCGGACCCGGTCATGCCACCCATAGGCGGTGCCGCCATAAATCGTTCGCCACCCGAGCAAGGGCACGCCCCAACGCATGCCGCTATGGGTGTAGATGCCGGAACGGAACACCCCATCCATGACCGAACCGGAGACGCCCACAGCGGCATTCAACCAGGGATCCGGGGTTTCCACGCGCACACGATTCTCAATGGCTTTGGCCCTGGCCAGCCCGGCGGCAAATGCCCGGGCTAGGGTTGCTGACGGGGTTCCTTCCGCTGTTTCAAACCGCCAAAAAACCTCACGCTGATCAGCCAGAGAAACCGTGCCGGCCACGAGGGGGAGATCGCGGCCCGGGGTTTCCGCGAGGGCCAGAGGATTTGTCCAGGCGCCGGCATCCACCACGCGGAGCTGGCCGGGGATGCTGGACTGGCCGGTCACCTTGAAGCGGCGCTGGCCGGGCGGCGATAGCAGGGTGAATTGAGAACCTGACACGGTGACCTGGTTGCTCCGGCAATCGGCCGGGACAAAGCTGATTTCCATCCGCTGCTCCCGCCCGGCGGTGGTGACATCCCAAAAGCCCTGCATGCTGTCTTTGGGCAGCGGCATGGCCCCGCCGAAGGCCCAGACCAATTGGTCGCCGGGCCGGGCATTTTCAATGCCAGCCCGCACGGCCATGCCGGCGCCTTTTTCGGTTGGCACCGCCTCAAGCGTCACGCTGGTCGCCCCAAAAGCGGCATCGCGGATGAGCCATTCCATGCGCCCCGGGCGGTACCTGGCGGTGATGTCGGAGGCATGGAAGAGCCATTTGGCCTGGTTGCCCCGCGCCAGGGCGACGATGAACGTGCCGCACTGGCCGGAGCCGCTGCCGAAGCGCAGCAGGGGCCGGTCGCCGGCCAGAACGATGGCGGGCAGCTGATTGCAGTAAAGGGGGCGGTTATTGAAGCGCTCCCCGTTGTGCCGCACCAGGGCGTTGCCCTCCACCGTGTAAAGCGGGGTGATCAGGGTATCTGGATTAACGCGGCCAATCGGCCCGGCCAGGGCAGCGGCTACGCTGAGGAGGAACAGTATTCCAATGGGCAGATGCATAATTCGATATACCGACGCCTGACGGTCACCCGTCATTCACGCTTTGAAGGGTCAATCATTGGCTTTTGCGAGGTGCCGGACCCGTCGGAAAACCCGACCAACCTCGTTTTTTACCCGGCACGCCTCAGGAAAAATCCACCTCCACCGCCGAGACGGAGGCGGCGGGGAACTCCCACACGCCGTCCGGCGGCAGCGGTTTTTCCACCACCTTCATCACTTCGGCGCGATTGAGCGGGGAGATTTCCACCAGCGGGTCATCGGCGATCTGGAAGATGCGTCCGCCGGTGATGCGGGCGTCCGCAATGCCGAGCTGCGCCCGCACCGCACGGGTCTGGCGCGTGTTGACGACATGCAGAAAAGCCTTTTGGCCGCGCCGGCTGGCCACCACGTCCAGGCCTTCCGGCGTCTGCGCAACGCCCAACGCGTGACTGCCGAGATGATGCCGGTACAGGCGCATGACGCGCGCCACCGGCATCAGGTAGGCCGCGCCGCCAGGCACGGGGATCATCACCGCGTTGACCTGCCACCGCGTGCCGCAAAAATCGGCCGCGGTGGCGATCTTGAGGACGTCGCCGTGGCGTTGATGGTTGTTCAGGATCCGGGCATAGCTCACCCCGGCGGCCCAGGTGGAGAGGACGTCGCACCGGTCGCGTCCCGGAATGGCAAAATGGCATTCGGTGAGGGCCAGCGGCAGGGGGCTGCGGCCCCTGCTTTCGCGCGCCTCGCGGATTTTCCGGTCGTTGATCTGCCACGCCGCCATCAGCTGGTGCCAGGTGGCCTCGGGATCGCGCCGGTAGAGCTCCCCGCGCAGCACCGGCTGGCTCGCATTATCCGGATCGAACATGTGATGAAACGCCAGGTACTGGACGTGCTCACCGGCGATTTCAGACATGCGCGCCGCCCAGCCGCTGTCGCCCCAGGCCACCAGTTGAATCGCGGGATCCGCCTGCCGCATGGCCTTGGCAAACTCGACGGTCTTTTTCGCGGCGGTTTCGAGGTCGAAGCCATTCCGGTCATAGGAGGTCTCGTTCCCGATCTGCCAATACCTGATCCCCAACGGCTGCTCAGAACCGTGGGCGCGCCGCTCGGCGTGGGCCGGGGCATTGCAGTAGGCGACCCACTCGGCGGCTTCCCGGGCATCGGCGGTGCGGACGCTGCCCTTGGCCTGCAGGTAGTTTTTGCGCCCGTCGGATTCGAAGTTCACGCACACCAGCGGCTCCGAGCCGACCTGGCGGGCAAAGTCCACGAATTCCGCCGTGCCGACCTGGTTTGACTCCATGCCGCCCCAGCAGAGGTTCAGCATGGGGGGCCGCTGGGCGCGCGGGCCCACACCCTCGCGCCAGCGGTAGAAATCCGCAAAGATGCCGCCCCAGCGGAGCATGGTGGGGGCGAGGTCGCGCGTGGCCTTGACCACATCCGGGCGCCAGCGGTCATGCAGGTGGTCCCAGGCGGCCTCGACCGAGCCATCGGTGGTGCCGAGCGGCTCCATGAACTGCATGTGGAGATAGGGCGAGAGTTCAAACAATGGCGCTGGTTTGACCGTCAAGGCAGACACGCCGCCGGCCGGATCCTGGGCGCGGATGGCCGCCGTTCCAGCGAGGCCGGCGGCGGCGGTCATCAGGCCCAACGCCTGCCGACGGGAGATGCCGGTTTCAAGGGGGGAGGGGAGTTTGTCCGGGTTCATGGGTTCCTCCCGGTGATGATGGTTTTGCCCCCCGTCAGGCCAGCGGACGCGGCTTGCAGGGTGATGGCTCCCGGGGTGCCGGTCTTTGACTTCACAATCACCTGGCAGAGCCCGTTGAACGCCCGGCGCTGCTTCGCTTGGAACGGCTCATGGCTGGCCGCATCCCCGTTGCCCACGGCCACGATTTCGCCGGGGCCGGTCAGCGCGAATTTGACCAGGTTGTGCGTGCGGGGGACCAGCAGACCCGCCTGGTCGGCGATGGTCACGGTGACGAAGGAGAGATCCTGGCCGTCGGCGCGGATGACCGCCCGGTCCGCCGCCAGCAGGACTTGCGCCGCCGGGCCGGTGGTTTTGACCGTGTCCCGGGCCCATTCCTTGCCCTTGCGATAGGCCACCAAACGCAGTTCGCCCGGGGCATACACCACCTCGTCCCAGCGCAGGCGGTACTCGTATTGCCCCTTCTGCTTCCGCCCGAGGGAGGTGCCGTTCAGGAACAGCTCCGCCTCGTCGCCCGAGGTATAGACATGGACGGGGGTGACCTGGCCCACGCGCTCGGGCCAGTTCCAGTGGGGCAGCAAGTGGGCCATAGGCAGCTCAGGTCGCCAGCGCGCCTGGTAGATGTAAAAGCGGTCCTTCTTGAAGCCGCAGAGGTCCAGGATGCCGAAATAGCTGCTGGCCGAGGGGACCCTGATTTTGCCGAGCTCCTCCAACTGCTTTTTCATCTCGGCCCGCCGGGCGGGGTCCTGGAAGTTCAGCAGGTTGCTCGCGTCGGCGTTGTACGGGGTGGGCTCGCCGATATAGTCGAAGCCGGTCCAGACGAATTCGCCCAGAAAGGCGGGATTTTTGTCCAGCGCGGCAAAGGTTTCATCCGGCGTCTGGGCCCAGCCGGGGACATCCACATCGTAGGAGGAGACCTGGAAGTTGACGCGGGCGTCATTGCCACGGCGCACGGGGAAGAAGTATTCGCCACGGGAGCTGATGCAGGAGGAGGTTTCACTGCCGTGCGCGGGCTTGTTGGTGTTGGCGGGGAAATTCAGGAACTTGCGGTAATCGCCCAGGTTGTAATTGAGCCCGAACACATCCACGGCCTGCTGAAAGCCGTTGTAGCCGGCCCGGGCATTGTTGCACCCGGCGGTGACGGGCCGGGTGGGGTCCTCGGCGTGGATGATATCGCGCAGCGGCTGGGCGAGCTGGGGGCCATTCTGCTCGTGGATCTCATTGCCGATGCTCCAGAGGATGACGCTCGGGTGGTTACGTTCCCGGCGCACCATGGCCTGCAGGTCCCGCTCGTGCCACTCGTCGAACAGGCGGCTATAATCGTTGGCGGTCTTGCCGCCACGCCAGCAGTCAAAGGCCTCGCACTCCACCAGGAAGCCCATGCGGTCGGCCAGGTCGAGCAGCTCCGGCGCGGGCGGGTTGTGGGAGGTGCGGAGCGCGTTATCGCCCATCTCCTTCAGGATTTCGAGCTGGCGCTCCAGCGCGCGCACGTTGAGGGCCGCGCCCAGCGGGCCCAGGTCGTGGTGGTTGCAGGTGCCGTAGAGGGGGACGCGTTTGCCATTGAGCTTGAAGCCGTCCCGGGCGGTGAACTCAAGGCTGCGGATGCCGAAGGGCTGGTCAAAAACATCGACGGTCTGCCCGTCCACGGTGACACTGATGCGCGCCAGGTAGCGGTTCGGCGCCGCGATGTCCCACAGCCGGGGCTGGCTGACGGCGGCGGAGAGCTTCACTTTGGCGGAGCCGTTTTCCGCAACGGACTGGTTGGCGGGAGCAGAGGAGGCGACCGGCTTCCCGGGGGTGCCATCGGCGGCGAGCTCCAGGAGGTCCGCCCGCACCGTCGCCTGGGTTGCCCGGGGGCCCTGATTATCGAGCGTCACCTCCAGATTGACTTCCCCGCGCGCCGCCGAGACGACCGGGGTGGTCGCATACACGCCCCAGAGGCCGACATGCACCGGCGCGGTCTTCACCAGCCAGACATTGCGGTAAAGGCCCGCGCCCGGATACCAGCGGGATCCCCATTTGGCGGTATCCAGCCGCACCGCCAGCACATTCTCCGCGCCAAATTTCACAAACGGGGTCAGGTCGAGCCGGAAGGCCTGGTAGCCGTAGGGCCAGCCGCCGACGTACTGCCCGTTCAGCCAGACCCTGGCGTTGGCCATGGCGCCGTCGAAATCAATGAACACGCGGCGGCCCTGGTCGGCGGCGGGGAGGGAGAAGTGCTTGCGGTACCAGCCGATGACTTTCCAGGGGAGCTTGCCGGTGTCATTGGGGAGGTCCTCGCGGAACGGCCCCTCAATGCCCCAATCGTGCGGCACGTCCTGGCGGCGCCAGCGGGCGTCGTCAAATCCGGCATCGCTGGGGGTGGATTTACCGGCGGCGAGCGGCTGGTTTCTGACCGGCGACCCGGCGGCGTCAAACAGGCGGAGTTCGCGGATGCTGGCCCATTTGCCGGCGGGCAGGCTGGTGGGGCGCACCTGGAGGAAGCGGGTTGGCCCGGCCAAGGCAAGGCGCCCGGGGCCTTTGCGGGTGTCGCCCGCAGCCAGCTCCTTCCAGATGGAGCCATCACTGCTGGCTTCCACGACGAAGGTGTAGGGCTGATCGGGCAGCTCCCATTCCACCTCGACGCCGCCCAGGGCTTGCGGGGCGCCGAAGTCAAGCCGGAGCCACTGATGCAATCCCGCGCCGGCCGCGCACCAGCGGGTGGCCGGGTCGCCATCGAAGGCGAGACTGGCCGTGTTGCCCTTGTCGCGCTCCTCGCTGGCCGCGCTGACGGCGATGCTCCAGCCGGGGGTGCCCGGCTCCGGCCTGGTGGAGCCGTCGGGCAGCGGCCCGAACCGCTCAAAGAGCCAGCCCTGATTGAAGGATTCGCGGGAGCGCGCCGGGGCGGCCGCGGTGCTGCCGGGGCACAGGATCAGGCTGGCAGCCAACGCCGCCAAGGCAAAAGACAGGGTGGTCTTCATCGCGTGGTGTTCATTCAATGCCTCTTCCATAGCCTGACGGGGCGAGGGTGGCGAGGCGGAAAATGCAAGATCAGGGGTTATTGCCCGGGCTGGTGGAGGGTTGGAACGGCAGGACCGAGCCATCCCCGGCAAACGGGATCGGATCCAGGCAGAGGCGCCCCTGGGCCTTGCCGCCGGCCTCGCCCCGATAGGAGAACCATTCCCTGCCGTCCGGACCCGTGAAGACGGCGATGTGGCCGCCCAGAAACAGCTGCGGCAGTTTCCGGTAAGGCCCCCGGATGTGGTCAGCCACCGCCGCGCCGACCCAGTAGCCCGGGGCGAGGTCGGCAGGGGCGACGGATGGATCGGTGCGTTTCGGGCTTTGGTAGGGGGCGGCTGTAAAGAGGATGTATTTCCCTTGCCGCCGGATCATCCAAGGCCCCTCCAGATAATCCGGGCTCGTGGCCTTGCCGACGTCCCGGTTATCCCGGGCGACGATGAGGGTCCGTTCCCCCACCAGCCTGATATCGCCCCGCTCAATGCCGCTCAGATCGACTTCCTGGAGGTATTCGTTACCAAAGGGCATGATCGCGTAGGTTTTCCCGTCGTCGTCGCCGAAGAGGGTGGTATCGCAGCCCGCCCCCTTCAGCCAGGTGATGTGCCGGTAGGGGCCGGTCACCCGGTCCGCCACCCCGACAAACGCGACGTAGGCACCGATTTTGCCGCCCCGGTTGTACTCATCCTTGAGCCAGTTATCGGCCGTGAAGACCAGGTAAAAGCGGCCGTTGATCCGGTGGATCTCCGGCGCCCAGAAACGGTGTTTGTAGGGGCAGTCCTCGGGCAGGTCAGAGGATTTGACCAGCCACTGCTCAAACTTCCAGTGCTTCAGGTCCGTGGAGGAATGGAGCATGATGCCCGGGGCCGAGTTGAGGTCCGGCTTGTCCGCGTTGCGGCTGTCGCTATGGGTGAAGGGGAACGCCGTGTGGGTGAGGTAATACCGGTCGCCCTCCCGGAGGATGGCCGGGTCGCGCAGCTCGGTGATTGTCCGCTCCCGGACGCCATCGAAATAGGGGTATGAAAAATCCAGGGGGTTGCGGAGGGCAAGGGGCGGATTGGTGAAGGAGCCTGCCGGCAGCGGCTGAGGCGAGCGGGTTGGCCCTTTCACGCGCAGCTTGCCGTCCGCCGTGAATTCCAGGCGATCGATGTTCACCACCCGGTCCTCAGAAGGCTTTTTCGGGTCGGCATGGCTGTGATAGACGATGAATAGTTCGCTTCCGTCCGGGGAGCGCACGATGGAGTTGTGCCCGGGACCGGAGATGCCCAGCTCCAGCCGGGTGGCCAGGATGGGGTTTTCCTCCGCTTTTGTCCAAGGCCCCAGCGGTTTATCGGCGGTGGCGTAGCCCACGCCGTAGTGTGGATACCCGGTGTGATTGGCGGAATAGGTCATGTAGTAGCGGCCGTTGTGCTTGAGCACGGTCGCACCCTCGTTGCAGCGGTTTTCCTTCCAGTTCACCCGCTCCCACGCCTGGCTGGCTTCGATCAGCTTCACCGGTTCACCCACGGGCCGGGAGAGGTCGCGCTCCAGTTGCACCCCGTAGTTCAGACCGAAGCCGTAGCCGTCCCGGGCGCCGTTGCGGCTGAAATAGAGGTAGGGCGTGCCGTCGTCATCCACAAATAGGTGGCCGTCAATCGTGGAATAACCGGGGTCGAACCACGGCGCATAGAGGTCGCGGTACGGCCCCTCCGGCCGGTCGCTTACCGCCAGCCCCATGCGGAGCTGTCCGGGATTCGAGCCGCGCACCAGGCCGCTGTAGGTCAGGTAAAACCTGCCCCGGTAATGCTTCACCTCCGGTGCCCAGAATGCCGCGACTGCCCAGCAGTTGGTCGTCTTTCGCCATGCCCAGCCCTTCAGCGTCCAGTGCGCGAGATCGGTCGATTCGTAGCAGTGAAAACCCTCATTGGGAGCGGTGGTGCCGAGCAGGTAGAACTTCCCCTCGTGCCAGAAGGCAAACGGGTCGCCCATGTGGATGGGGGCATCGCCCACCGGATTGGTGTAGGTGCCTGCGCCGAACAATGATCGATGAGCGAAGAGGGCCAGCAGCAGGAGGAGGAATCTGAGGCAAGACATAGAATCAGGGGGTGTGGGCGCCGGTTGGCTGGTTCATTTTATCTCCGCTTCAGCGTCAGCATCAGCAGGCCGGCCCCCAGCAGCGAGACGGCCAGGCAGAGGTAGGCCAGGTCAAAGGAGCCGGTCCAGTGCTTGACCACCCCGGTGAGGTAAGGCCCCAGGTAGCCGCCCACGTTACCGCAGGAGTTGATCAGCCCAATGGCACCGGCGGCGGCCGTGCCGGCCAGAAAGGTGCTGGGGTACGACCACCAGACCCCGAAGGCGCCATAGACGCCCATCCCGACCAGGCAAACGCAAAGAAACCGGAGCAGGGGCTGCTCCAGCAGGGGAGCCAGGCCCATGCCCAGGGCCGCCACGAACATGGGGATGGCCCCGTGCCACCGTTTCTCCCCGGTGCGCGAGGCCGAATGGCCCACGCCGAGCATGGCCACCAGCGCGACGGCCATGGGGATGACCATCATCCAGCCGACCCGCAGGCTGGACCAGCCGGAGGCCTCCTGGAGGACGGTGGGGAGCCAGTAGTTGAAGCCCCAGAAGCCGGTGATCCACAGAAAATAGATCAGGCCCAGCTTCAGCACCTCGCGGCTGGCGAGCGCCTGCCAGACCGTGAAGGGCTGGGCGGACTGTTTGCGCGACACGTCCGCCGCGTAGGCGTCGGCCAGGTGCTGCTTTTCGGCGGCGGTCAGCCACGGGGCATCCGCGGGCCAGTCGCAGAGCCAAAACCAGAGCACCAGCCCAAAGGCCACCGCCGGCACCGCCTCCACGAGGAACAGCAGCTGCCAGCCCTTGAGCCCCGCCAGTTCGAGGGAGAGGAGGCTGCCGGCGAGCGGGGAGCCGATGATGGCCGAAATCTGGAGGGAGGTCAGCATGAGCGCGAGCGCGCGGGGGCGCTCGGCCGGGGTGAACCAGCGCGGGATGACGCTGGCGTACGCCACGGGGTAAAAGCTGGCCTCCGCCGCCCCCAGTAAAAAGCGCACCGCATAGAACTGCCACTCCGTGTGCACCCAGGCCATGAGCGCGGAGATGAGCCCCCAGGAAATCATGATCCGCGTCAGCCAGAGCCGGGCGCTCCAGCGCTCCGCGAGGACCGCCCCGGGGATCTCAAACAGCACGTACCCGGCAAAGAAGATGCCCGCCCCGGTGCCGAAGACGGAGGCGCTGAACCCCAGGTCCTTGTTCATGGTCAGCCCGGCGTAAGCTAGGTTCACCCGGTCCAGGTAGGCGATGATCGACCCGATGAACAGCGGCAGCAGGACATGCAGGAGCCGCAGGCGATCCAGTCGCTTCTGGTCAATCGGTCCGCCGGTGTTCAGTTGGGCTGTCATTGCCTATGGCACCCATGGCTGCAGGGTGATGGGGGCAGCTTGGACCCTCCCCGCCCTCGCGACAATCCAAAACCGGAGCGGGAGGCAAAGCCGGGGGACGTTGTGGCCCTGGATTGGCGTCCATGAACGGGAACCCCAGAAAAGGGTGAATATGGACCCCCGAACCATAGTCGATATTAAGACATTGCACGTTTTATCCGGGACAAACCCGCGGGGCACCTTCCGGGTGCCTGGTACCAGCTCAACCAGGGCCGCAGCCGGCCCACTGGTGGCGAGGGCGGGGCTTTGTCCAGCGACCGGTGCCGACGCGCTTCGCCGGCCGGCCATGACCCGCGTTTTTATATCCCCCAGCATGCCTTTTATGCTTCGAATAACCTACCTTCTGCCTGGTCTGATCCTGCTCCTGCTGCTGACGGCGGGACGGGTTGCAGCCCAAGCGCCGTCCAATGACAACTTTTCCAAAAGTTGGACGATGACCGGCACGGACTGGACCACGAACGGCACCACCTACCTGCTGGCGACGGCGGAGGTGGGCGAGCCGATCCACGCCGGGGTTCGCAACGGACGCTCGGTCTGGTTCAACTGGACCGCGCCGGTGACCGGGCTGACCCGGATCGACACCCTGGGCAGCGATTACAACACGCTGCTGGCGGTTTACCTGGGCACGAGCCTCACCAACCTGACCAGCGTGGCGGGCAACGACGACATTGTGTCGTGCGTGATCACCCAGAGCCTGGTGCAGTTCACGGCGACGCAAGGGACGAAGTACCAGATCGCGGTGGACGGGACCGCGCCATGCGGGCTCACCGGCCGGGGCTCGGGGCCTTATGTGGTCCACCTGCAGATGCTGCCAAACACGAACCGGACCGCCGCCACCCTGATCAGCACCGGGGCGGTCTGGAAGTACCTGGACAACGGCAGCAACCCGGGGGCGGCGTGGACCGGGCCAGCCTTCAACGATGGCGGCTGGGCTTCCGGCCCGGCGGAACTGGGCTACGGCGACACCGCCGATGGCCGGCCGGAGGCGACCACGGTGAGCTACGGGCCTGATGCCGCCAACAAGTTTCCCACCACCTACTTCCGCCGCGCTTTCGTGGTGACCAACGCCGTCAACTGCACGAACCTCACCCTGCGCCTGCTGGTCGACGACGGGGCGGTGGTCCATCTCAACGGGGTGGAGGCGGCCCGCTACAACATGGCGACCGGGGCGGTGGCTTACACCAATTACGCCTTTGCCAATGCGGCGGATGACGGCGCCGTTTACAACCCCACCAACCTGAATCCCGGCCTGCTGGTGAACGGCACGAACCTCCTGGCCGTGGAGGTGCACCAGGCCAATGCGGGCAGCTCGGACCTCAGCTTCGACCTGGAGCTGCTGGGAGATTATGCGGCGGTGACCAACCCGCCCCCGACCGTGGCAGCGAAGATCCCGCCGGCGGGTGCCGTGGTGAGCAACCTCACACAGGTGCAGGTGAGCTTCAGCCGGGAGGTGCGCAACGTGAACGCCGCCGACCTGCTGGTGAACAGCCTGCCGGCGTTCGGCCTGAGCGGCTCCGGCTCCAATTACACCTTTGCGTTCGCCCAGCCGGCCAGCGGCACGATCAGCATCGGGTGGGCGGCTAACCATGGAATCACCGACCTGTCCGGCCAGGCGTTCAACGCGGCCGGCGCGGAGGCCACCTGGAGTTACACGCTGGATGCGCGCACCACCCTGATCGCCTCCAACGGCCTCTGGCAGTTCCTCAAGGGAACCGCCGAGGCCTCCGCCCCCGGCGACGTCTGGCGGCGGCTCGGCTTCGCCGCCACAGGCTGGTCCAACGGGCTGGCGCCGTTCTATTACGGCGATCCTTACAACACCGTGGACAATCCCGGCACGCTCCTGAGCGACATGCTGAGCACCTACACCAGCCTTTACCTGCGGCGGCAGTTCGTGGTGGCAAATGCAGCGGCGGCGACGAATCTTTATCTGTCGGCCACCAGCGACGACGGGTTTATCGCCTGGATCAACGGCGTGGAGGTGCTGCGCTACAACATGCCGGCGGGCGAGGTGGCCCACGATGGCGTGGCGTCCAGCAGCATATCGGAAATCGCAGGCGGCGGCGCCGCCACCCTGGTTTACACGCTGACCAATGCCCAGGCCTATCTCGTGAGCGGCACCAATGAGATCGCGGTTCACGCCTTCAACCAGTCGCTCGGGAGCAGCGATTTCGGGTTCCGGGCGGAGCTTTATGCCTACCTGGCCGATGGCAGCCAGCTGCCGCCGGGCGTCCTCCTCACCACACCGGCACCCGGCACGCTGTTCGCCCTCACCAATCTGGCAGTCCGGTTCACGGAGCCGGTGTCCGGCGTGAACGCCGCCGATCTGCTGGTGAACGGCGTGCCGGCTGCCAGCGTCGCTGGCGGAACCAGCAACGCAGCCTACACGTTCAGTTTTCCGCAGCCGGCGTACGGGGAGGTGGTCATCACCTGGGCGACCAACCACGGGCTGGCCGACTTCGACACCCCGCCCAAGGGGTTCGACGGCACCGCGCCCGGGGCGACGTTCCGCTTCACCCTGCTGAATCCCAATGCGCCGGCGATCACCGCGCAGACGCCCGTCGCCGGGGCGATCATCAGCGCCCTCACCCAGCTCCAGGTGACCTTCAGCAAACCGGTCAGCGGGGTTGATCCGGCCGATCTGCTCCTGAACGGAGTGCCCGCGTCCGCCGTCACGGGCGCGGGGGGCAACTACCTCTTCACCTTCCCGCAGCCACCCTACGGGCTGGTGGCGGTCACCTGGGCGGCGGCGCATGGCATCGCCGATCTGGAGGTGCCGCCCAATGTGTTCGACGCATTCCTCGCGGGCGGCACCTGGCAATACGCGCTGATTGACCAAACGGCCCCCGCTATCCTTTCCCAGGTGCCTCCGGCGGGTACCCACGTCATGAATCTTACGCAGGTGGAGGTTGTCTTCACCGAGGCGGTCGGCGGGGTGCAGGCGGCCGACCTGCTGATCAATGGCATTCCCGCCACGGGCCTGAGCAGCTCCGGCAACCGCCACACCTTCACCTTCGCGACGCCCAACGCGACATCCGTCCAGTTGACCTGGGCGGCGGGCCATGGCATTGCGGATCTGGCCGCCGTTCCGAACGCTTTTGTGCCTTCTGCACCGGGCAACACCTGGGCCTACACCACAGCGGATAACGTGCCGCCAACGGTGTTGAGCCTCACCCCGCCGGCCGGTGCCACCGTGCGTTCGCTCACCCGGATACTGGTCCGGTTCTCTGAGCCGGTGAGCGGCGTGGATGCGGGCGACCTGCGCCTGAACGGCGCGCCCGCACAAAGCGTGAGCGGCGCGGCCGAGGGGCCATATACCTTTCAGTTTGCCGAGCCGGTGCCCGGCGCGGTGGCCGCCGTCTGGGCGGCGAACCACGGGATCCGGGACCTGGCGGCCGTGCCCAACGCGCTGGCCGGAGGCTCGTGGAGCTATGTGCTGAACCCGGAGGCGTCGTTCGACTAGCAGATCGTCATCAACGAGATCATGTTCAACCCCGCCAGCCGCCACACCAACGAGGAGTGGATCGAGCTGAACAACACCGGGGATGCGCCGGTGAACCTCACCGGGTGGCGCTTCCGGCGCGGGGTGAAGTTTGATTTCCCCGACGTGACGATGGCCGGCGGGGAGCAGCTCGTGGTGGCCGCCCATCTGGCCACGTTCCGCAGTCTCTTTCCCACCGTGACCAACGTCGTCGGCGGGTGGGCGGGCCAGCTCAGCGATTCGGATGAGGATCTGGAGCTGGAGAACGCGCTGGGCGAAAGCGTGAACCGGGTTTACTACGCCGATGCGGGCGACTGGGGCATTCGCATCAGGGGCACCAACACGGCCACCCCGGCCAACACCTCCGGCTGGGACTGGGTCAGCCCGGCGGACGGCGGGGGTAAATCCCTGGAGCTGTGCAACCCGGCGCTGCCCAACCAGCACGGGCAAAACTGGAAAGCCAGCCTGTCCAACAACGGCACGCCCGGGAGGACCAACTCTGTGCTGACCGCCAATGTGCCGCCGCTGATTTTGCACGCGGCACACTTTCCGCCGGTGCCCGGCGCGGGCCAGCCGGTGACCATCCGCGCCACCATTCTGGATGAGCGGACCAACGGGCTGAACGTGACGCTGCACTTCCGCAATGCCAGCACCGCGACGCCGGGCGACTTCACCCCGCTGCCGATGGTCGACGACGGCCAGCCGCCCGACGGCCTGGCGGGGGACCGGGTGTTCGCCGCCACGATTCCCGGGGCGACGAACCTCAACAACGCGGTCATCGAGTTCTACCTGCGCGCCGCCGATCCGGAGGGGAATGTCCGGACGTGGCCCGCCCCGGCGCTCTGGGGCGGCACCAACGCCCAGGTGGTCAACGCCCTCTACCAGGTGGCCAACAGCGCCGAGACTTACGCTGGCGACCAGCCCATCTACCGGCTGATCATGACCGAAGCCGAGCGGGCTTTCCTGAGCAACCTGAACGGCTCCACGCCCAACAACGATTCGGAGATGAACGTGACCTTCATCCGCACCGACGGCGCGGAGACCATCGTGCGGTACAACTGCAGCACCCGCCTGCGCGGCGCGGGCAGCCGCGGCGCGGTTCCGCCCAACCAGCGGTTCAACATCCCGAGCGACCGGCGCTGGAACGGGTTGAGCGGATTCAACCTGAACAGCCAGAACACGCACTCGCAGACGGCCGGGAGCATCCTGGCCCGGCAGGGCGGCATGCACTCGGAGGTTTGCTCCCCGGTGCAACTGCGCATCAATGGCGCCAACCCCGCCGCCAGCGGCGTGGCCGGGAACGGCTACGCCCAGTATGGCTCCTACGTTCACATTGAGGAGATCGACTCCGATTTCGTGGCCAGCCATTTCCCGACTGATCCGGATGGCAACGCCTATCGTTGCATGAGGCCCTCCGCCGACCTCACTTACCGGACCAGCGCCAGCGCGTTCATCAGCGCGGGCTACTCCAAGCAATCCAACGTGAGCGAAAACGACTGGAGCGACATGGTGGGCCTCACCTCAGCCCTGAACACGAATGATGCCGCCTACGTCGAATCGGTCCGGCGGGCGCTGAACCCCCAGCAATGGGTGCGATTCTTCGCGATGAACGTGCTGTTGGGCTACGCGGAAACCTCCCTTGGCAGCGACGGCGCAGCGGACGATTACTCCATGTACCGGGGCGTCAGCGATCCGCGCTTCCTGATGTTCATGCACGACCACGATTCCGACTTCGGCTTCATGGGCGGGTCCACCACCTGGAGCCTCTTTCGCGCGGCCGATGGCTCCGCCGTGGTGCGTCGTTTCCTCAAGCATCCGGAGTTTGTACCGCTCTACTTCGCGGAGCTGAAGCGCCAGCTGGACACCACCTTCTCCCCGCCGCAGTTCACGGCCACGCTGGACGCAGCTCTGGGCACGTGGGTGCCGGATGCCACCATCCGGTCCATGAAAACCTTCCTGACCAATCGCGCCAGCTATGTGCGGTCGCAAATTCCGCTGGCCCTGACGGTCGGCCACGCCCTCGCGGTTACGGGGGGGTATCCCAGCACCGGCACGGCGGAGGTGACGCTCTTTGGCCGGGCGCATGCCATCGACACGCGCGCGGTGAAGGTCAACGGTTCGCTGGCGGTCTGGTCGGCCTGGGAGGCCCGCTGGACCAACACGGTCACGCTGCAGCCCGGGATCAACCGCGTGCTCGTCGAGTCGCTGGATTCCAACGGCGTGACGTTCGCCTCCACGAGCCTGGATGTCTGGTACAACGACCTGACCGTGACCGACGTCTCCGGCCCCATCACCGCCAACACCCTCTGGACGCCGGACGCCGGCCCCTACAAGGTGACGGCGACGATTAACATCACCAACGGGGCCACCCTGACCATCCAGCCCGGGACCACCGTCTATTTTGCGCCCGGCACCAGCCTGAACGTGTGGGGCGCGAGTCGGCTGCTGGCCGAGGGGACAGACACGCAGCGCATCCGCCTCACGCGTGAACCGGGAACCGCCGGCATCTGGGGCGGGATCAATTTTCAGGATACAACCGCCGAAAGCCGTCTGTCTCATGCGGATATGGAATACGTGGGCGGACCCCAGGCGGTGCTGGCCAGCCGCGCGATCATTGCCCTCGACAGCCTCACCTTCAGCAACATCGCGGTCCAGTATGTCAATTTGAACCACTCGTCGTTCACCATCCGGAACTGCCTTTTCCCCAGCCTTTCCGGCGTGGAACTTATCCGCGGCACGGGCCTGCCCGCCACGGGCCACGGCAGCTTCGAGGGCAACTGGTTCGGCACCACCACCGGTTTGAATGACATCCTGCATTTCTCCGGCGGAAACCGGCCGGAGGCCATCCTGCAGATCGTCAACAATGTCTTCACCGGTGCCAGCGACGATGTGCTGGAGCTGAACGGCACCGACGCCCACATTGAAGGCAACCTGTTCCTGCACGTGCGCCAGCAGGTTGCCGGGGGCGACACGGCCAACGCGATTGCCAGCGGTCGGGATGGCGGCAATGCCTCCGAGCTGACAATCGCCCGCAACCTCTTCTACGACTGCGACCACGCCGTGCTGGCCAAGGAAGGCGGCTTCCCCACGCTGGAAAACAACACTATCATCCGCACGCTGGGGGCGGTGGTGAACCTCGGCGAACCGGGGCTGGGCGCGGTCGGCGGCGCTGGCGCGCGGCTGGAGGGCAACCTGATCTGGGACGCGCCGGCGCTGCTGGCGAACCACACCAGCGCCGTCATGCAGGTCACCGTGGACCGCTGCCTGATGCCGATGAGCTGGCCTGGCACCAGTAACCTGACGGCCGACCCGCAACTCGTCAACCTGAACAGCAACACCATCACCTGGGCCACGCTCACCAATGATTTCCGCTTGGGTCCCGGCTCACCCGCGCGTGGAGCCGGCCCCAACGGGATCGACCTGGGAGCGCTGGTGCCAGCTTGGGCGACGATCGCCGGAGAACCCCTCACCCCGACGGCGCGTACCAATGTCACGCTCACGGTGGGCGGGGCAGGCCTGACCCACTATCGCTACCGGGTTAACAACGGGCCGTTCCTAACGAACGAGATTCCGATCGCCACTCCGCTCGTGCTGGGCGGGCTCACCGATGGCACTTATACTGTTTCTGTGCTGGGCCGGAACTCCGCCGGTTACTGGCAGAACGCGTCCAACCCCACGGTCTCCCGCACCTGGACTGTGGAGGGCAGTCGCTGCGGAGTGCGGCTGAATGAGCTGCTGGCCGCCAACGCCGGCGCGGTTGTCCACGCGGAAACCACCCCGGATGTGGTGGAGCTTTACAATGACAGCAGCACCGCGGCTGATCTCACCGGCCTGCGGCTGACGGATGACGTGTCGAATCCCGACAAATTCGTCTTCGCCACCGGCATCCAGATCCCCCCCGGTGGCCACCTGGTGGTCTATGCGGACAACGCGCCGGATCTGCCCGGCATCCACCTCGGTTTTCGTTTGAGCCAGGTGGGAGGCAGCCTGCACCTTTACGACCGTCCCGAGCGCGGCGGCGGGCGGCTGGATTCTGTGAACTATGGGCTGCAGGTGGCTGACCGCTCCATTGGCCGACTGGCCGATGGAAGCTGGGCGCTCACGCTGCCGACGTTCGGCTCGGCCAACCAGGCGGCCCCCACCGGCGGGGCGGCCAGACTGCGCCTCAACGAGTGGCTGGCGGCGGCGCAGGCGTTGTATCCGTCCGACTTCATTGAGATTTTTAACCCGGAGCCATGGCCGGTGGCGATCGGCGGACTTTACCTGACGGACAGTCCGGTGGGCTGGCCCGCTCAGCACCCGATTGCACCGCTCAGTTTCATTCCCGCGCAGGGCTACGCGGTTTTCCAGGCCGACGGCCAGCCAGAGAACGGCCCCAGCCACCTCAGCTTCCAACTGGCCCACGAGCGCGGGCACCTGGCCCTGTTTTACGCCGATCTGACAGTGATTGACCAGGCCGTCTATGGTGCCCAATCCCTGGATGTCGCCACGGGCCGTTCGCCCAATGGCGGCACCCGGTTCGCTGCGCTGCCGCCCACGCCGGGCTCGGCCAACCCGGCCCCGGCCAGTGCCACCAACCTCGTGACCACCACCCTTAATCTGGTGAGCCTGGTCCAACCGTGGCGTTACGAGGCGTCAGGCACGGACCTGGGCACGGGCTGGCGGGAGACCGGCTTCGCTGACGCCGCGTGGTCAAACGGGCTGGCGCTTTTTTACCATGGCAGCGGCACCAGTTTTCCGGCGCCGATCAACACGGTGCTGCCATTCACCGCGCCCCTCCAAAGCACCTTCTATTTCCGCACCCACTTCAACCTCAACACCAATGCGGCGGGCTTCAGCCTGAGCCTCACGCACGTGATTGACGATGGGGCAGTGGTGTATCTGAACGGCCAGGAGATCCACCGCTATGGGCTGGCCGCTGGCGCGATTAGCAATGCGACTCTGGCCACCAGCGTCGGGGTCGCGGGCCTGGTCGGCCCGGTGACGGTGCCCGGCGCGGGGTTGGTGCCGGGCGACAACGTGCTGGCGGTGGAGGTACACCAGAGCAGCCTGGCAAGCAGCGACATCGCGATGGCCATACAGCTCGATCTGACCCGGACCGTGACAAACATCACTGGCGCGGGCGTGGTGCTCAATGAGATCATGGCCCGCAACCAGACCCTGACCAACGACGACGGGACGATCGCTGACTGGGTGGAGTTGCTCAACCCGGGTGGCCAGCCTGCTGACCTCTCCGGCTTCAGCCTGACCGATGATCCGGCCGATGTGCGGCGCTGGGTCTTTCCTTCCGGCGTCATCATGCCGCCGCAATCCTATCTGGTTGTGCGTTGCGATGGCAAAGCTCCGCCCGCCACCAACGATGTCCCCGGGCTGAACACCGGGTTCAGCCTCAAGGCGGACGGTGGCGCGGTTTATCTTTATAGTCCCGATGGGACGCCGGCGGCTTCGCTGGCCTACGGCTTGCAGGCGGGCGATCTTTCTCTGGGGCGGGTGCCCGATGCCTCCGGCGCCTGGACGCTCACCCAGCCCTCGCCGGGCCGGGCCAACCTGGCGATCACGCTGGGCGATGCCAGCGTCCTCCGGATCAACGAGTGGCTGGCTGCGCCGGGCGGCACCGGCGAAGACTGGTTTGAGGTATGGAACCCCAACCCACAACCCGTGGCGATCGGCGGCCTTTACCTGACCGACGACCTGAACAACCCGATCAAGTCCGCCATTCCGCCGCTTTCCTTCATCGGGGTGAACACCAACGGCCACCAGGTTTTCAAGGCCGACAAAAACACCGCTGTCGGCGCCGATCATGTCGGGTTCAAACTGGCGGGCTCCGGGGGCACCATTGGCCTCGCGAATGCCGCCGGCCAATGGATTGACGGGATCGGCTACAGGGCGCAGGCGACCGGAGTTTCGGAAGGCCGTTTCCCCGACGGGGCGGCCAGCCTGGCCCGTTTTCCGGACACCGCCACGCCGGGCGAGCCGAATTACCTCCCGCTGACCAACGTGGTCATTCATGAGGTGCTGGCCCACTCCGCCGCGCCGCTGGAGGATGCCATCGAGCTTCACAATCCCACCGATGCCGCCGTGGACATCAGCGGCTGGTACCTGAGCGACGCCCCCAGGACCCTCCGAAAATTCCGCATCCCTGACGGCACGATTCTGCCTCCCGGCGGTTACGTCGTGTTTTACGAGGCCCAGTTCAACGCCGATCCCCTGGTCAATCCCCTCAGCTTCGCGCTCAGCTCGTCCAAGGGGGATGAGGTGCAACTGGCCACGGCCGATCCGGTCAGCGGCCAGCTTACGGGCTACCGCACCGCAGTCAAATTCGGCCCGTCCGAGCTTGGCGTCTCTTTCGGCCGATATGTCAACAGCATCGGCGATGAACAGTTCGTGGCCCTGACGACGCCCACCTTTGGCAGTGATGACCCCGGTCTGGTGGAGGACTTCCGCCGGGGCATGGGCCAGCCCAACGCCGTCCCCAGGGTGGGGCCGGTGGTGATCAGCGAAATCATGTACCATCCGCCCGATGCGGGCACCAATGACAATACCCTGGCCGAGTTCATCGAGCTTCACAACCTCACGGCTGCCCCGGTGCCCCTCCATGACCCGGGTGCCCCCACCAACACCTGGCGCCTGCGTGACGCGGTGGATTTTGAGTGGCCGCCAGGCGTCTCTTTGGCGGCCGGCAGCTACCTGTTGGTGGTGAGCTTCGATCCGGTTCTGGATCCGGCCTCCCTGGCCGCCTTCCGCGCCACCTACGGCCTGGGCCAGGACGTGGCCATCCACGGCCCGTACCGGGGTAAGCTGGCCAACAGCTCGGCCAAGGTCGAATTGTGGAAACCGGCTCCGGCCGCCGATCCAGGCCTGGTGCCCTACGTGCTGGTGGAGCGCATCAAGTATGCCGACACGGTGCCGTGGCCGGTGTCAGCGGATGGCCTGGGCCATTCCATGCAGCGGATCACGCCGGGGGGCTTTGGCAACGAGCCGACCAACTGGATCGCCGCCGCGCCCACGCCCGTGCCGCTGGACGGGGCCGACACCGATGGCGACGGGATGCCTGACGCCTGGGAAGCCGCGCACGGGTTGCTGGCGAATAACCCGCTGGATGCCACGGCGGATCCCGACCACGACGGCCTGTCAAACGCGCAGGAATACCTGGCGGGCACCGACCCGCAGAACGCGCTGAGCGGGGTGCGTCTGGTGCTGGTGAGAGCAGGGACTGAGGGGGTAAGCAGCGCTGTGCTCCGGTTCGAAGGAGTGGCGACCAAAAGCTACACCCTCCAAGCCACCGAATGCTTGCCGCCCCAGTGGGTGGACCTGCTTAGCGTGGAAGCTCTGCCCGCCAGCGGCCTGGTCTGGATCACCAACCAGTTGCCCGGCGGCAGTCGCTTCTACCGCCTCGTCACGCCGCGCCGGTAAGACGCAGGGAGGGCAGGGGAGAGGTTGATCATCCGCGCCACTTGATGATGGAACTCCCGCCCCGCAGCCCCACCAATAAGGTTCGTAGGGTTACACCCCATAGCGACGTCCCCGCACAACGCGTAACGTCGCTTCAGAAAGCGATCTCAACCGCCTATGAAACGAATCTTATTTTTAATCGGCGTCCTCAGCCTCCTCACCACGGTCGGCTGCATAGTTTCCGAAGAACGACGGCACGGGCCCCATCGCGGGGAGGGGAGATACGAGGGTCGCTCGGAAATCAGGGTCGCCCCGGTGGTCATTGTGCCGGAGGTCCACATTCATCCGTGATCAGCGGTTTCCGTTTTTCACTTTCACGCTCTATTTCACCGGCGCGGGCCGGCCTTTGAGCAGAGCCTCTTTCCAGGCGTTGAACCGGGCGTAGTACGGTCCGTGCGAACCGTTTTTCTCGCCATGGCCCGCCACCGGCAGCACCACGATCTCCTTGGGCCCCTTCAGCTCATTGAACATGGCGAACACGCCGGGGGCCGGGCAGGTGGTGTCGATCAGGCCCGCCCCGATGAGCACCGGGCAGGTGACGCGCGGGGCGAAATTCACCACATCAAAGTAGCGGCTGACCATGCGCACCTTGGCTGCGTCCTTCCCTTTCGTGAGGTAGTAGGACATGGGCCAGCCGGGCAGGCGTCCGGCCACCGGGCCGTTGACATCGCACCCGGCCGGCACACAGGCCAGCACGCCGGTGATCCGGGGATGGATCGCGGCGGTGACAATGGATTGCAGCCCGCCCTGACTGCCCCCGGTGACCACCAGCGTGCGACCATCCCAATCCGGCCGACCAGCCAGGTATTCCGCACCCCGGAAACAGGACAGGTACATCCGCAGGAAATAGCTCGTCTCGCGGTCATCGTTGCCAATGGCGGTATAATCCTTCAAGGCACCCTGGTTCTGCTGCTGGTAAAACACCTCGGGCTCGTCGATGGGCAGATCGTGCGCCAGAATGTTGAGCACCAGCCAGCCCTCGGAAGCGAGGCCTGTCACCCAACCCTTTTGCAGCGGATAGACCCCGGCCCATTGCACCACGAGCACGGCGGGGAATTTGCCCTCCCCCTTGGGCCGGGCCAATTGCCCCTGGATGTGTGTGCCGCGGATGTTGTCCATCTGCACCTTGAAGTAATCCACGCCCGCCTTGCCACCCTCCGCCGGGGTCAACCGGGGATTGGCCGGCACGGTGGCCAGCTCCTTCAGCTTGTCGGCCCAAAACGCGTCGAAATCATCGGGGCGCGGCTCCGCACGGGTGATCTTCTCCGGCGCGATGAGCGCCCCGCCCAACGCCTTGACCGTGCCGTTGGTGCCCTTGGGAATGATCACCTCCGCCAACAGCCAGCCGGGCTCGTCCTGCCGGGTCTCGATCATGCCTTTGCCCTCTCGAAGATCCACCTTTCCCTTGCCGATCTCTTTCACGCCGCCACTTTTCAGGACATAGGCGGCCTGCGCCACATTGGAGCCCTTGACCTCCACCCGCCACTGGACCAGATCCCCCGGCTGGTGAACGCCAGGGAGTTTGGCGGGGGTGATCACCAATTCCTGCGCCCCCAGCCAGGCGGCGGAGAGGCTGATCAGCAACAGGACGAACCAGGGACGCGATGACTTCAACAGGGTGCGCATGGCCCGAGAGTAGGCCCTGGTCGGCAGCCGTCAAGCCATCCCTAAACCATGGCCATCAAACATAGGCGCCCGGGCTACGGACGGCGGGGACGCACGCGGCCATCGGGGGCGATCTTCACAGGCAGCACGCCCGGGCGCTCCTGCCACGGAGCGCGGGTATCGCTGCCGAAGTAGGTGGACCACCATCCGCCCCGGTCATCCCGGAAAAAGGAGTTGTGGCCGGCATGCGGTAGGGCCTCGTAGCGGGCGCCGTAGGGGCCAAATAGGTTGGTGGATGTGGCAATGGTACAACTGTAGCGGCCCTCAATATTCTCCGCGCAGGAGAGGTAGTAGCGCCCATTGGCCTTGAAGAGGAACATGCCCTCGTAACCGACATGGTCAAATGAGTCCGTCCCAAAAATATTGGCACACAAACCGGAATGGTGACGGGGATCGGGATCGGAGACGGTGGACTTGAGCCAGCGATAGGGCTCGGCCAGGCCGCTCAGGTCGGGCTTCATCCGGGCGATCTTGCCGCTGTGCCACAGGAAATAGACCGAGCCATCATCATCCTGGAACAGCGAGGCATCAATCTCATCGCCAAGCCGCTCACCCGGCTGCACGTCCTCGTAGGGGCCTTCGGGTTTGCCGGTGGTGCTGCGGAGCAGGCCGCTGCCGGAGGTTTTTTGCATTTTCTCAAAGGAAGGCCCGTCCCAGCCCGGCATGCTGTAGGTGAGCCAGAAGGTGTTCTTCAGGTAGTGAATCTCTGGCGCCCAGAGGGATTTCTTTTTTTCGAGGTACGGCTTGTGCCAGGGGCTGCCCCCATACTTCCAAACGAACCCGAGCCCGGTCCAATTGGTCAAATCGGGCGACCTCCAGATCTGGATGCCCTCGTTGAACCCGAAGAAGGGCGGAACCGTGCCGGTCAGGTACCAGGCGTCCGGCCCGCGGCAGATGGAGGTGTCACGCAGCGGCGGGGCGTTAAGGCGGCGCAGGCCCGGGAGCAGGTCGCCACCGGGGGACAGCGAGGCGACGGGTTCGAAGACATCGACCTGCTGGATCCGCCCTTGCGAATCGAAACGAAGCGGCGAAAGGCAGGTCTCCCGATGGTAGCCGTCGCCCCTGGGAATGCGGAAGCGGTGATAAGCAATGACCCACTCATCACGGCCGGGAAGCTGAACGACCGAATGGTGGCCAGCGCCCTTGATGGATCCGCTCTGGACCAGGATGGGATTGCTGACCGCATTGGTGAACGGCCCGAACGGTGAACTGGAGGTGGCGACCATCACGCAGTACCGAGGGTCGCGGGTATCAAACCGGGACCACATGAGGTAATAGATGCCGTTCCGTTTGAGCACGAAGGAACCCTCACCGTAGTCGCGGGGGGTGATCCGTTTCACGGCGGCAGGGTCGAAGGAGATCATGTCCTCGTTGAGCCGGACTACGTTGCAGTTGCCGTTGCCGAAGTAGAGATAGGCGGCGCCGTCCTCATCGGTGAAAACCATGGGATCGATGACCTGGCACTGGTAGGCACCCTTGGCGATCAGCGGCTTGCCGAGCGGATCTCGGAAAGGTCCCTGGGGGCGATCGCTCACGGCAACTCCGATGTTCTGCGCCGCAGAGTAGTAGAAGTAGAATTTGCCGTTACGAGCGGCAATGCAGGGGGCCCAGGCGCGAATTTTTGCCCACTGGAGATCGCGCGGCAGGTCAAGGGCGATCCCCTCGTTTTTCCAATGCTTCAGATCCTTGGAGGACCAGCATTCAAACGAGGTGGAATCCCAGTTGGTGGCGTCGGTGGTGGGGTAGATGTAGAACGAGTCGCCAAAGACCGCGATGTGGGGATCGGCATGAAAGCCAGGCAGCACCGGCGGGGGAGGACGGCGGCCACCGTCCGGAAGTAGACCGGCATCAATGTACTGGCCGCCAAACAACGAGTCCGGGGGGATGGGAGCTTCGGCCGGGGCGGCGTGGCCAGGGACATTGGCCAGCAGCGTGACGATGGCGACAACTTGAAGGAGCCGACGCAGTCGAGGGGCGAATGATGGGCGAGATTTGCATGCCGGTGGCTTGGTGGTTGGGTGGGTCATGGTGGTTTGAAAGATTAACGGTTTCAGGCTTCCATCACCTCTATCAGCAGGTCACCCGCAATGTCTAGGTATGCCTGCTCGAACATCGGGCTCATTTTCCAAGAGCCTACTGTGTGGAGAAGCTCCGTCAAGCCTCAGGGAAGTAGCCCGGCCAAACGGCCGTTGATTTTCTGCATTCAAACGGTTTCCCATGCAACTTGCGAAAGCAGAGCTCATGGATTACATAAGATCAGTATTTACCGGATGAGACGCGCGTTCACGCTGATTGAGTTGCTGGTGGTCATTGCGATTGTGGGCATACTGGCGGGGTTGCTCCTGCCGGCGGTGGCCCGGGTGAAAGGCCGTGTCCGGCAGGCCGCCTGCCTCTCCAATCTGCGGCAGATCGGGGTGGCGTTTCATATTTACCTTGGGGATCACGAGGACCGCCTGCCCGACCGACGGGACCTGAAAGCCTCCCTGGGTTACAAACCGTGGAATGACTGGCCCAAGTCAGATCCACGCGGCGGCTGGGCGGCGTTGGCGCTCTCCAACCAAATGGGCAATGACCGAGTCTGGATGTGCCCCGGGATGGCGGTGTCCGGACTCAGCCAGCAAGTGCAGGCGGTACAGGAGGCCCGGCCGGGGGAGGCCTCCTCCCCGGTCTCCTACTGGCTGTGGCGGTTTGACCGTGTCGATGACCCGGTGCCGCTGGACAACTTCTGGGCCAAGACCATCGAACGGTCGGTGCGCGAGCTGCGCCAGGCCAACAACCCCAATGCCGGGCAGCCAACCTCCGCCGCTGACACGGAACTGGCCGTGGACCCGTATTTTCCCAGCACGATCATCGCCCTGCCCGTGAACCTCCGGGGCCGCGCAGTGCATGCCGGGGGGCGTAATTTTCTGGCGCTGGAGGGCAGCGCCCGCTTTGTGAAGGATGCCCGGACCACTCGTGATTAAATCCGATGAAACATCATTCCATCAATCCAAGCGGTGAAACGGTGTCCAACCGCCGTGGAGCCAGTATTCCCAAAGGGCGGTCGCGCCTGCCGGGCCTCCTGCTCCTCCTTGGCCTGGTGCTGGCCCTTTGCCCGGTGATGGCGGCTGATCCGGACCGCACCGAGCCCGGTCGCAAGCCGGCGGGAAAGATTGATTACTGGGCGGTGGAGGATGCCAAGGCGCGCGAGCAACTGCCGCTCTACCAGATCATCCCGGCCGCGCGACCGGAGGAACTGACCCCGGCGAATGGCCATCCCCGGGGGGACACCGTGACTACCTGGCACCGGTCCCATGGGGACAACGGCGGCACCCGGTACTCCGCCCTGACGCAGATCAACCGGGCCAATGTCACCAATCTGCAAGTAGCCTGGACCTACCACTCCAAGGACGGGATCGGCAACATCCAGTGCAACCCGATCATTGTGCGCGGGGTGATGTACGCCCCCACGCCCGGCAAGCACATTGTGGCGGTGGACGCGGCGACGGGCCAGGAGCGCTGGCGGTTCAAGCCGGAGGGCCGACCGGCTTTCCGCGGGCTGATCTACTGGCCCGGCCGGGCGGGCTCGCGCGAGCGGGTTTTTTTCTGTGCCGGGAAACATCTTTACGCCCTGGATCCCGGCACGGGGGAGCCGGTGGCGGAATTCGGCACCGGGGGACGGGCCCTGCTGCCGGGCGGGGCGCAGGGGGATTTCGGCGCGGCCACAGCGGGACCCACGACGTTTGAGAACATCGTGGTGGTGCCCGGTTTTGAGAAGGATGTGTGGGGCTTTGACGCCGGCACCGGCAAACAGCTCTGGACCTTCCACACTGTGCCGCAGCCCGGGGAATACGGGTATGACACCTGGGATCGCACGGAAGGATACGCGGCCAACTGCTGGAGCGGCATGGCGATGGATGCCCAGCGCGGTATCGCGTACATCTCCACCGGTTCGCCCAAGCCGAATTTCATCGGCGTCTATCACCGGGGCCAGAACCTGTTCGCCAACTGCGTGGTCGCGCTGGACGCCCGGACCGGCAAGCGGCTCTGGCACTTCCAGGAAATCCGGCACGACATTTGGGACCTGGACATCTCCGCGCCGCCCACCCTCACCACCATCACGAGGGAGGGGAAACGGGTGGACGTGGTGGCGGTGGTGACCAAGATTGGGAACACCCTGCTGCTGGACCGCGTGACGGGCAAGCCGGTCTTCCCCTTCCGGCTGCGGCGCGCCCCCACCAGCACCTTGCGCGGAGAGGAGACCTTCCCGTACCAGCCGGACCCGGAACTGCCGGAGCGGTTCTCCAAAATGGAATTCACCGCAGCGGACCTGACCAAGGTCTCCGAGGAGCAGGAGGAATACGCCAAGACGGCGTTTGCCAGCGCCACCTCAGGCTGGTTCGTGCCAGGGAGCGAGGGGCGGGCCAACCTCTACTTCGGCATTGATGGCGGTGCGGAGTGGACCGGGGCCTGCTCGGATCCCTCCAACGGGCGGCTGTACGTGACCGCCAACCATGTGGGCTGGGTGATCTCGACCTTCCGCGATGGCGATCCCCCGTATGATCCCACGCTCCCCCCGACGCGGGGCCAACTGGTGTTCGAGCAGAACTGCGCCCAATGCCACGCCACCAACAAAATGGGCATCGGCACCGCGCCCCCGCTGCGCGGGCTGCGTTTCCGGCTGCAGGATGCCGCCATCACCAACCAGGTGCGCACCGGCAAGAACGCCATGCCGGCGCACCCCGATTTGCCGGAGGCGGACCTGAAGGCGCTGGTGGATCACCTGCTGCTGCGGGACCGCCCGTTGCGGCCGGAGAGCCAGCCACCGGAGCGGCCGCGCTACAGTGTGACCGGCTACCCGAAATTCTATGACAAGGCGGGCTACCCCCTGAACCAGCCGCCGTGGGGCACGCTCAACTGCCTGGATCTGAACACCGGCAAACTGCTGTGGAAAGTGCCACTGGGCGAGTACCCGGAGCTGACCCGCCAGGGCGTGCCGCTGACCGGCACGGAAAACTATGGCGGGGCCATCGTGACCGCCGGCGGGCTGGTCTTTTGCGCGGGCACCCGCAACCACAAAATCCGGGCCTTCGACAAGGATTCCGGGCGGGAACTGTGGGCGGCCAAGCTGCCCTGGGTGGGCTCCGCCCCGCCCGCCACGTACGCGATCAACGGCCGCCAGTACCTGGTAATCGCCGCCACCGGGGGCAACAAGCTGGGCACCCCCTACGGGGATGCATATATTGCGTTCGCGCTGCCGGAATAGGCGGCCAATGACCCAGGCTGGGGAAGGCGGTCAAGTGGCCGGGATTCCACAAAAAATGACCGACTCCTTATTGTCGGCGCAGGCAGATCCGCTATACTTGGGCCATGCGTGCCGCGCCACTCCTCCGTCTCCTCGGGCTGGTTGCCCTCTTCTGTCTGCTGGTTGGCAGACTGGCGGCGGCCAGCGGATCCGACTGGCGCCCTGTCATCGGCGCCGACATCTCCTGGCTGCCCGAGGAGGAGGCCAAGGGGCGGAAATACAGCGTGGACGGGGTGGAGCAGGATCTGCTGACCATCCTGCGGGCGCATGGCTTCAACTGGATCCGCCTGCGCCTGTTCCACAATCCGCGCGCGGAAAAAGGGTACTCCACCAATGGCTACTGCGGCCTGGAGCAAACCCTGGATCTGGCGCGGCGCGTCAAACAAGGCGGGTTCAGATTCCTGCTGAATTTCCATTACAGCGACACCTGGGCCGATCCCGCGCACCAGCACAAGCCATCCGCCTGGACCAACCTGCACGGGCGCGAGTTGGAGCGGGCGGTCCGCGAGTACACCCGGACGACCCTGGTGCAGTTTCAGAAAAACGGCACCCCGCCGGACATGGTGCAGGTGGGCAACGAGATCAGTGCGGGTTTCCTCTGGCCGGATGGCCAGGTGTACAAACAGAATGACTGGAAAACCTTTTGCGGTTTGTTTCGGGCGGGCGCGGCTGGCGTAAAAGCAGCCAATCCGGCCACGCCGGTGATGCTGCACCTGGCGCTGGGCGGGCAAAACGCGAAGTCGCGGCATTTCCTGGACCAGGCCCTGACCAACGGGGTGACGTTTGACGTGCTGGGCCAATCGTACTACCCCGAGTGGCACGGCACCCTGGGTGACCTGCGGACCAACCTGACCGACCTGGTGGCACGCTATGGCAAGCCGGTGATGGTGGTGGAATACACCGCGCCGAACATCCGGGAGATCCACGAGATTGTTCTGCAACTGCCCGGCCAGAAAGGGCAGGGGGCCTGCATCTGGGAGCCGACCCGGTGGGGTCCTGGCGGTGGAGCCCTGTTTGACCGGCAGGGCCGCAGCAAACCGGAGCTGAAGCTCTACCCGACCCTGTCCGGTCTCGCCAAAACACCCTTTTCCCAATCCCCATGAAAACCCAACGAATCCTCCCTTGCCTGCTGCTGCCGCTCGTTCTGTTCCTGGCGGGCTCGCCGCCAACCTGGGCAGCCGAGGTGGCCATCCAACCCCTGATCCGGGCGCACGCCCATAATGACTACGAGCACAGCCGCCCGCTGCTGGACGCCCTGGCGCAGGGCTTTTGCAGCGTCGAGGCCGATGTCCACCTGGTGGAAGGGCAGTTGCTGGTGGCGCACAACCGCGTTTCCACCTCCCCCCGGCGCACCCTGCAGAGCCTGTATCTCGAGCCGCTGTGGCAGAGAACCCGCGCCAATGGCGGACGGGTTTATCCCGGCGGACCGGCCTGCACCCTGCTGATCGATTTTAAAAGCGAATCGGAGGCGAGCTACACCGCCCTGCAGGCCGGGTTGGAAAAATACCGGGAAATGCTCACACGTTTTGAGGGGGGGGCAGGTGTTCACCAACGCCGTCACCGTGATCATCAGCGGGAACCGCCCGCGCGCCACCCTGGCCGGGCAGACGGTCCGGTGGGCGGCCAGCGACGGACTGCTGGCCGACTTGGAGGCCAATGTGGCGGCGGACCTCGTGCCGCTGATCAGCGAGCGCTGGAGTGGCGTTTTCAAGTGGCGGGGCCAAGGGGAGATGCCGGTGGCCGACGCGGAAAAGCTGCAGGGCATTCTGAGCAAAGCACACGCCCAAGGCTGCCGGGTTCGCTTCTGGGGAGCCCCGGACAAGCTCCCCTGCTGGCAAACGCTGCACGCTGCCGGGGTGGATCTGATCAATACCGACGACCTGGAAGGTCTGGGCCGGTTTCTACGGAAACCAGAGGTCAAATAGTGCTCAGCCCGCCGACGGACCGGGCACGGGCGGGCACGGCACCTCTACAAACTCGCGCGTGATGGCTCCGTTCTTGACGGTGCAGACAAAGAACCCTTTTTCGCGGGTTTTGTCGTGGTTGTTGCGCTTGAGGGCGCAGCAGGGGCTGGTGGTCACCGGCACCCCGCGCACGTCGAGTTCCGAGTGCCCGTGGTAGTGCCCGCAGTAAACCGCCTTCAGGTTGAAAGGGCGAAACCGGTCCAGCAACTCATCCGCATTGACCGGGCGATATTGCTGCAGCGGCATTCGCATGACTGTTGCCTTCGCCTGGTCTATGAGACCCTTTGCGTTGGCCAGGCGGTACCGCACCCCATCACCCAGGGGGAAATGCGTAAAGAGCACCAGGGGCCGGGTCCGGTCCAGGCGCGGCAGGATGTCATCCAGCATGCGGAAGGTGGTCGGCTGGATCGAGGTTTTTTCGTAGCGCAGGCCCTCGGTGGTGTCCAGCCCCACCCATTGCCAGCCGCGATGGTGGAAGTGGTAGTTGAGGCGCATTGGGAAGAGGCGCGTGTAGGCCTGGCAATCGGTCTGGGTGAGGTAGTCGTGGTTGCCGATGACCGGATAGACAGGCAGACCCAGACCGTGGAAAATATCCTTCACCGCCGCCAGATCTCCGGGGCGGCCTTTTTCCGTCAGGTCCCCCAGGAACAGGCAGAAATCCGCCTCCGCCTTTTTCATCCGGGGCAGCACCTCCCGCTCCAGCCACTCACCGCAGGCGGGGGTCAGGTAATGCACATCGTTGACGGCGATGAACCGGAAGGGCTTCGCCTCGCCAACCTGGTTTTTCAGGGAGCTGCACCCGGGCCAAAGGCCGAGGGCCAGCAGGCTGCCTGCGCTCAGGCGCAGCAGGGCCTCCCGGCGGGTGGTGGGGTGGGCGGCGGTGTTGTTCATGCGAGCACGCGAATCAGAACCAGGGTGACATCATCCATCTGCGGAGTGTTGCCGGAGAACCCGCGCACGGCCTGGTAAAGGCCTTTGACGATCTCCGCCGCCGGTTCCGCACGATGGGCGCAGACGTATTCCAGCACCCGCTCCACCCCGAAAAACTCCTCCTGCGGAGACATGGCCTCATCCAGCCCATCGGTGAGCAGCAGCACGGTGTCGCCCTCCGCCAGCGCCACCTCGGTCCCGGGGTTGTACACCCGGTCCGCATGGATGCCCAGCGGCACGCCCGTGCGTTTGAGGCGGGCCTTCACCCCGCCCTGCCGGTCCAGGACAAAACCGGCCGGGTGTCCGGCGTTCACAAAGCTCAGGCGGCGCAGTTCGGGCTCCAGGCGCGCCAGGATCATGGTCACATAACGCTCCTCGCCCACATCCTCCGCCAGCATGCGGTTGGCGCGGGTGAAGATCTCCCCCAGATCCTCCCGGTTGCGGGCCAGAATGCGCAGGTAGGCGCGGGCCTCGGCCATCAGCAGCGCCGGGCCCACCCCGTGCCCGGTCACATCCCCCACGATGATGCCCAGGCAGCCGTTGAGCATGGGAAGGTAATCGAAATAGTCGCCGCCGGCGGCCACGGCGGGAAACGAAGCCCCCGCCATGTCGTAGCCGCTGATCGTCGGGGAGGTTTTCGGGAACAGGCTCTGCTGGATTTCCCGGGCCACCTGGAACTGCTCCTCGCTTTCGCGCAGGGCTTTTTCCGCGCGCTTGCGCTCCGTGATGTCGCGGATGAAGCCCACAAAGCGGCGCTGGCCGTGCAGCAACATGTCGCTGTAGCTGACTTCAATGGCGATCTCGACCCCATCCCGGCGCAGTCCCAACGTCTCAGTCGCCCGCCAGTTCAGGTGTCGTTCACCGGTCTTGAGATAATGCTCAATGCCCTCCGTGTGCCCCCCCCGTAAATGGGGTGGTTGAAGCAACGACAGATTCTGGCCGATCAATTCCTCCGGTGAATAGCTGAACACCTCCTGCACGGCGGGATTGGCGAAAACAATCAGGCCGGTGATGTCCATGAGGATGACGGCGTCCGGACACGTTTCCCAGAGGAGGCGGTAGCGCAATTCACTCTCCCGCATGGCCAGTTCGGCCTGGCGGCGGGCGGCCCGGTTGCCGGCCTCGCGCAGCTCCCGTTCCACCGCCGGGGCCAGGCGGGCCAGGTTCCCTTTCATCAGGTAATCGTGCGCCCCCAGCTTCATGGCCTCCACGGCGATATCCTCACCGATGCCGCCCGAGACGATGATGAACGGAAGGTCCAGCCCGCTTTGCTGCACCACCGTCAACGCCTCCGGCGCGCTGAAATTGGGCATGTTGTAGTCCGCCAGGATGATGTCCCAGGTGGATTCCAGCAGGACTGACTGCATGGTCTGCCTGATCTCCACCCGCTTGAAGTACGGGTCGTAGCCGCCGGCGCGCAAGACGTTCACCATCACCCGGGCGTCGAACTCCGAGTCCTCCACGATCAGCACACGCAAAGGTTTTTTCATACCTGGAAGCACTCCGGCAGCCATCATTTCGGCAACGGCTTCATGGTGAGCGGGTCCCGCAGGGGCACGTCCGTGAGGCCTCCCTTCACCAGGTCCAACAGGGCGACGGCGTGGTTGGGATGGCCTTTGAGCATCTCCTCCTTTTCGCCCACCACCAGCAGGACCAGCTTGTCCAGCGTCAGGTAGGTGCGCGCCACCCGTTGCACCTCCGCCACGGTCACCGCCTGGATGCGCGCCCGGAATTGGCGGAAGAAATCGGGATCGCGGGCGAAGCGTCCGGTGAACTCCTCCTGGGCGAAGATGCCCGCCACCTGGGCTTTGGTGGCGAACTGCCGGGGCAGCGTCTCCACAAATGACTGGCGGGCGGTCTCCAGCTCTGCGGGGGAAACCGGCTCGTTGACGATGCGCCGGATCTCCTCCATCACAATGGAGGTTGCATAAGCGACCGTGCGGGACTTGGTCTGGAAGGCGGACGTAAAGTTCGCCGGATAATAAACGCCCCCGGGAAAACTGGAGGATGCCGAGTAGGCCAGTCCCTCATCCGACCGCACCCGGTTCATGATGCGGGAGGTGAAGCCGCCCCCGCCCAGGATGTGATTCATCACCATGATGGCGTGCAGGTCCGGGTTGTCCCGCCGGATGCCCGGCAGCATCAGCACCACCCGCCCCTGGTTGACCGCCTTGTTCACCACGTAGGCCCCCGGCTTGGCGATCAGCGGATCAGCGGGAATGGCCGGCGCCGGGTCACCGGTTTGCGGCCAGGTGGCAAACAGCCGTTCCAACTTCGCCACCATTTGTTCCCGGTCAAAATCCCCGCTCACGGCCACCACAAAGTTGGCGGGATGAAACCAGCGGCGGTGAAACGCCTGCAGTTCGTCGCGGGTGATGGATTCCACCGAGGCCGCCGTGGTGTGGCGGTTGGCCCAGAAACCCTCTCCCAGCGCCAGGAAGCCGAGTTCGCGGCGCTCAATATCCTGGGTCTCATCATTGCGCCGCTTCATGCCCTGCAAGGACTGCTGTTTGAACAGGGTGATTTTATCCTCCTGAAACCGGGGGGTGGACAGCACCTCGCGCAGCAGCGCCAATCCCTCGTCCAAATCCTTGGCCAGCAGATTCAGGGAGACATTGCCCTGGGTGTCCGCCACGCGGGAATTGAGATTCGCCGCGAGGAAGGCCAGCTTCTCCTCCATCTCCTCGGCCGTTTTGGACTGGGTGCCGCCGCGGGCCAGCAGATAGCCCACCATGCCCGGCAGACCTTCCCGGCCGACCGGCGTCAGGTAGTCTCCCGCCCGGATCAGGATGGAAATATTCACCAGGGGCAGTTCCTTGTCCGGCACCACGTAGGCCACTGGGCCGGACTTCAAAGCCACCCGGTATTCCGCCGCATTGGGCGGTTCGTAGGCCAGGGCCGGGTAGCGCAGTTTTTCCGGGCGATCCGGGATGGCGGCCGCGCCAACGCGCCCCGCGCCCGCCCCCAGCAGCACCACCGCCAGACCACCGAGCGCCAGTCGGGCGCTGGTGAACCAAATTGAGGAAACCTTTGAAAAGTTCATGCGATGAAAATGGAATTCAAACCTCATTGGGCGGAAGGCGCGCTGGCTTTGGCCGAGGCGGCGTCCGCCACCTTGCGCTCATAAATGGCCACCGCCCGGTTTTCCCGCGTGAAGTATTTTTTCGCCACCCGGCGGACATCCGCCGCCGTGACTGCCTGGTACCGGGCCCCCGCCTCGTTCACCTCGCGCCAATTGCCGAGGCCGTCATAGATCATCAACTGGAGCAGGATCTGGAAATTGCCGACGAGCTTGCGGTACTCGTATGCGGCGAAATTGTTTTTCACCTTCTGCAATTCGAGACTGGGCACCTCCTCCTGCTGCAAACGTTCCAGCTCCTGCAAAACGGCGGTCTCCACCTCCTGCGGTTTTTTGCCGGCGGCAGCCTCCCCGCTGATGTTGAAAAAGCCGGCCCATTTGCGCGACTCCTGGGTGGCCTTGGCCTGCGTGGCGACCCGGGATCCCAGCACGAGCCCCTTGTAGAGGCGTCCGGTGCGGTCTGACAGCACCTGGGCCAGCACGTCGAGCGGGTAGGAATCCGCATGCTGGAACGGCACCGTGTGCCAGAGGATGTCCACCTGGGGATTGGTGTCCGCCTCCGCGTACATCCGTTTTTCCGCCGGTTGTTTGGGTTCGAGGGTCACCACTTCCGGCACCGGGCGCTGGCCGCGCGGGATGCGCCCGAAATACCGGGCGGCCAACTGGAGCGCCTGCGGGGCATTAAAATCCCCAACCAGTATCACCGTCACATTGTTGGGCGCATAGAAGGTGTTGTAGAATTCGTCCGCCTGCGCCTTGGTGATGGCAGGCACATCGGAGGCCCAGCCGATCACCGGCCAACTGTAGGGGTGCGCCTCCCAGAACATGCTGTTGAAAGTCTCCTCGAACTGCCCCAGCGGCGTGGATTCCACCCGCAGGCGCCGCTCCTCGTAAACCACGTCGCGCTCGGCGTAGAACTCGCGGAATACCGGGCGGAAGAGCCGTTCGGACTCCATCCACATCCACAGCTCCAGCTTGTTCGCCGGCACCGTGATGAAGTACGCGGTGAGATCCTCCGCCGTGAAGGCATTCATGCCGGAGGCCCCGGCGGTGGTGTAGATGCGGTCAAACTCGTTTTTCACCAGCAGATCCCGCTGCTGCTTGATCAGATCCTGGAAGCGCTTTTCCAGCTCCTTCCAGCGCGGGGTTTTGTTCTCGGGCTTCTGCCAGTCATCAATCTGGCCCTGACGCCAGAGGGCGCGCAGGCGGGCCTCCTCGGCGCGCATGTCGTTGCGCACGAGTTCCTGCTCGGCGATGATTTTCTGATCCTGCCGGTAATTCCTGGTGCCGAGGGTGGGGGTGCCCTTGAACATCATGTGCTCGAACAGGTGGGCGATGCCCGTCATGCCGGGCTTCTCATTCACGCTGCCCACATGGGCCACCCAGCCGCCGGAGACCACCGGTTCATCCCGACGTTCCACCATCAGAATCCGCAGCCCGTTGGGCAGATTGGTTTCGATCACCGGGAGCTGCTGTGCCCCGGCGGAGAGGGCGGCACTGAGTGCCCCCATCGCGAGCCATTGCCAGGCTGAAAAAGATGTCGTGCGAGTCACGCTTAACAACTAGCGCAATCGCCCGGAACGTCAACCCCGGAGGGGAAAAATCACACGCGCCTGGCCGGGGTGAAATCAGCAAAACCCCTTGACAAAAGGCGCGGTGCGCTCGGCGGTGGCCAGGGGCAGGAGCCGTTCGACGTCCACCCGGCGCACTTCGCCGGAGAGATGGGTGAGGGCATTGGCCGCCCCGGCGGCGGCACCCCAGCGGCAGGCCTCCCCCAGGTCATCCCCCGCCACCAGGCGCGCGACGACGGCAGCGGTGAAGGCATCCCCGGACCCGATGGGATTCAGAGCGGGCACGATGGGGGCGGTGATGCGCCACCAATGGCGGCCATCCGCCGCCCAGGCGGGTGCCTGGCCCGCGGTGACCACCACCCGCTCGCTGCCCCGGGCCAGCAACTCCCGCATGGCGGCATGGAGGGCGGCGTCATCCGGCACGGGACGCTGCAGCGTGGTCTCCAGCTCTTTCCGGTTGGGTTTCACCAGGCCGGGCTGCGCCTCCAGGGCTAACTGCAACGCCGTCCCCTGGGCATCCACCACCGAGAACACCCCCTCCTGGTGGGCCAGCCGGATGACCTCCGCGTAAAGCCCCGGAGCCACCCCGCTGGCGATGGTTCCGGACATCACCACCGCCCGTGCCCCCGGCAAACGGTTTTGGATCAAAGCCCGGAATTGGACTGCCGCCTCGGGCTCCACCGGACGTCCTTCCTCCACCAATTCGGTGACCTCGCCAGTGGTTTCATCCACCAGGGTGATGCATTGGCGGGTGGTGTTTTGCACCGGAACAAACTCTGCCGGAACACCTTCCCGCGCCAGAATGCCCCGCACCTCCTCGCCCCGCAGTCCCCCCAGAAAGCCCAGCACCAGCGGTTGCTCCCCCAAGACATGCAAAACTTTGCCCACGTTGACCGCTTTGCCCGCCGCCCCATCCACCGTGAGGATGGCCCGGTTGACCGCCTCCCGTTCAAGGCGGCGAAAAACCATGGTCCGCTGGGCGGCCGGGGTGGTTCCAATGCACAATATCATGGCCCGGGAATCTACCGCGTGGCACCCATTGCTGGAAGACCATTGTGCGTCACCAAACCACGGACTCCCTGGTGAGGTGCGGGGCCGCCGGGATTCCTGACCCCGCAGCCCGCCTGTGGCATGGTTTAAGGAGCGCTCCCCTCCAGACCCAAATCCAGGTACTGTCCTCCGATGGTTTGGCAGCAATGCACGGCAAAGACGTTTTTCCCCGGTCTCAAGGCCGCCAGGGCCTCCGGGGCAATGTCAAAGCACTCGTAGCTGGCGCTATAACCGCCGGCCTTGACCGCCAGGACGCCGTTCAGGTAAACCACGGCATCCTCGTCATAGTGCATGAGCAGTTCCAGGCTGGTGTATGGCCCGCTCGGCAGCTCAAATTCGCGGCGGAGCCAGAGATCGGAGCCGAACCACGCGGTGTTGGGATGGCGGGCGATTGCGGAATCCTTTTTCCCAAAGGGGGCCGCCCCTTTTTTCCAACGGCTGTCGTCGAAGCCCGGTTTGAACCAGTCGCCCGCCGGTTTTTCCAGGGTGTAGCGCCAGGCCACCGGGAATTTTTCCGCCGTCGGCACCAGCATTCTTCGCCGGGACGAATCATTGGCGGAGAGCTGGCCGGTGGTGACCCTGATGAACTGCACCTCGCGAGCCTTGAATGGCGCGCCATTGGCACGGAAGATGTCGTGGTGCCACAGTTTCGGTTCGGGCGCGTCCTTGGGGGATCCCCAGGGGTAATACGTCTGTGTCCGGCCCGCCGCCAGGCCCCAGTTGTAGCAGCCGATCCGGTTTTCCTTGAAAAAGGGCAGGTGTGATTCAAAGCGGCTGCCGGCGCCGCGCGCCAGCCACTCCGTGCAAAGCAGGGGGCGGCGGAATTCGCCGCAGGTCTTCACCTTTGTCTTGAGGCCGTCCAACCCATCGTAAGCGTGGAAGGAGACAATGTCGGACAACTCCATCATCTGGCGGGAGAAATGGCTGTTGAAATCCGCCCAGACCCCAACGGTCAGCGGTTGGAGCGGCTTCATCTCCCGCGCCCAGGCGAAAGCCGCCTCCACGAGCGGACGGCTCCGCTCCCCCGTGCCGTTGCCTGGTTCATTATAGAGGTCCCAGACCAACACCCGCCGGTCCTGGCCAAAGGCACGGACGAAGTCCTTCACATAGCGCTCCAGGCCCGGCCAGGCGGCCCGGTCATCAACCATCTTGGGCGGCGGGCTGGAAACCCACTGGCTGTTGTGGATGCCGGGGGCCGGGTTGGGCTGCGGCCCGCTGGCGGCGACGCGCCCGGCGAAGTTGCAATCATCAAACAGGACCGGCATCGTGCGAAGGCCAAGCTTGTCGGCGGTGGCGAGGAAGGTTTGGAACCGCTGACGCAACCCGTCCGCATCCGCTTCCCAGACCACGTAGTTCAGAAACACGCGGACCGTGTTGAAGCCAAGGTTCCGCGCCCAGCCCAACTCGCGCTCCACGGTGGGCAGATCAAAGGTGTCCGGCTGCCACATCTCGACATCATTGACCGCCGTGCTGGGCAGGAAATTGCAGCCGGCCAGCCAGGGCTGGGAGCGGTGCCATTGCCAGGCTTTTTCCGCCGGCCAGCGTTCGCCGGGTGGATCGTCAGCCGTCGCCTTGGCCGTGACCAGCACTGCGGCCATGGTTGCCATGGCCATGTGGATCGGTGAATTCATGATTGCGTGCCGGTGCGATCATGCCGGATGGTTGTGGACCGGTCATGCTCGCGAAAAATTGATAGCCGCTGCCACCCCAACAGGCAACCAATTAAAGTCCAAAGTTCGCTTCCGGGCCGGGAAGTTTCGCCCGGTTCCCCACTTCAGGCTGGCCATTCCCCGTCCAAAGGCTATGGTGGCGGCCATGAAGCTGCGACAAGGCCAAGTCTGGAAGCTCGATAAAAAGTTCATCCGCATCGTCACCCTGGAGCGGTTGGCGGTGGGCTACAAGATGGGGAAGGACCTGCCCATGGAGGAGGGGACCCATCACCAGGCCACCAAGAAGGAATTCTGCAACCTGCTGAAGCAGGCCACCCTGCTGGACCCGGAGGCTGCCAAAGCGGTCGCCCCGCCTCCGGCCACGGCCCGGCCCCAACTGCCTCAACGACGCCCCGTGCGTCCGCACCGGGCGAAATAGGGTTCGTCTCGGCCCGGTATTCCCCTCCTTCAGATTTACCCTGGCTCAGGGCTCAGGGATTCCTCAGAGATTCCTGTTGAATTCCTGGCGGAATACTGTAATCAGTTTCCTATTCACATGAGCAAGGTGTTGTTCAGCTGGTTAATGGCATGGGGCTTTTCTGTGTTCACGGGATGGGCGCAGAGCAACGCCTTGCTATCCGCCCGCCTGGTCAATGTTCCCGCCCACGTGGAGGGCGTCTCCGCCGCCAAAGCCTGGCGCATGACCACCAACGAAACGGATCGGTATTTTCATCCGACACGGAGATAAAAAGAACTGCCCATGAAAAATTTCCTTTCACGTTGTTTCCTTGCTTTTTTGGTCACCGCCACGGTGGCTGGGGCGCAGGCCAACACCGGGCGGCTTCCGGCCCAGTGGGTGAACGCCCCGGCTGTTCAAGGGGCCACGGGCAATGGGCCGTCCTTTGCCCCGCAGTTCAGCCCGGACGGGCGCTATGTCTATTTTGTCAGCGCCGCCCCCAACCTCACCCCGGAACCGAAGCTCAATGGGTGCCTGGATATCTACCGGCATGACTTGGAAACCCACACCACCTCCCTGGTCACCGTGAGCACCAATGGCACCTGCGGGAATGGGGAGTCCACCTCGCTCAGCGTCTCCTCCAACAACCAGTACGTTGCCTTTATCAGCCGGGCGCGCAACCTGGACGCAAAAAACTTTACGATAACCTATCGATTTCCGGCGACTGACCAAAACCCGGTTCTCTTTTTGCGGGACATGGTGAACCGAACCAACCAGGTGATTTCTCCCTACAGCGACACTGCGATCGGTATGCCTGTGGCCATTGATGCCCGAATTTCTGCTGATGGTCAATCCATTGCCTTCTGCACGGGGGGTAGAACGGATGGCAACATCGAATGGTGGAATACTCAGTTGAACACGCGGACGCTGGTTCACAACAACCCAAGCGAAGCCGTCAGCCGGGGGGAAAGGCCCGCTGTCTGCGGGCTGTCTGCAGACGGGTTCAAGGTGTTGTTTATTGGGAATGAAGGCCTGATGAATTATCCGGTGCGTTCTCCGGGGCGACTTTTCCTGGTGGACATAGCTCCGGTTCTGTCGAGTCAACCCCAGACCGTTTATCGGGTCACCAGCAACACCCTCAACATCCTGCCGGGCTTCCTGCGCTGCACCAACGCCGTGATGACTCCCCGTGCCGACCTGGTGGCCTACCTGGCAATGACTGACTCCAACTCGCCTTTGTGTACCCTCGTGCTGCATTTTCCGAGCAATGGGGTGGAGCAAGTCATCAGCACCAACTGTCTGATACAAAGCTCCCTGACCATGAGCGACGATGGGCAACGACTGTTGGTGCAGGAGCCGGAGGGATTTTGTCTGTATGAACTCCCCAGCGGGGCACGCACCCGGTTGAACACCCCTGACGGCAGTCCGCTGTATCAGCCGGTGCTCTCCCGGGATGGGCTCCGGGTGGCCTTCTATTCCACCGATCCTTATTTTGGTTCGGGCGTCACCAACGGGGCCTATCACCTGGCCGGTTACGAGGTGGCCGGGAACCGTTTCTGGACCATTCTCGCCAATGTGTTGCTGGATGCCGGGCAAATCCCAACCCCGCTGGCCCTTTCGCCGGATGG
>CAIYYI010000635.1 GCA_903930345.1 uncultured Verrucomicrobiota bacterium | reverse complement strand
GTGGAGACAGTGACGGCATCAATGGATTTATCCATCTCCTGCAGCATCTTGCGGAAATCCTTGTACTTCTTGGCATTGGGATATTTCTGCGCCTTTTTGTTAAGCGTGTTCTCATCAACATCGCAGATGCCCACGATGTCGCCCCCACACTTGGCGGAATCATCGCTATCGCTATCGCCTTTGCCACCGACACCGATGCAGGCAATGCGGATTTTGTCATTGAGGTTTTGGCCGCGCAGGAAAGCGGGCGCACCCAAGGCCACTGTGGAAGCGGCTAAGGTTGTATACCGTAAAAAATTACGACGTGTTACGCGATTCATAATTTGTTGAATGTTAAATGCTGACTTGCCTGAGACTGAATTGACGCCTCAAATATTCAAGCAAATTCTTGCAGCGTAACACTATTTAAACAAAGGTTATGCTGGCTTCATTGCCTTGGCCGACCAAAACCAGGCCGGAAACCAAGTTTGCCCCCCGCCAGACGGCAAAAAGCCCTGCTGGAGTACTTCCGGCAGGGCTTGTGACGGGGACGACCGATGGGCTTACTTCTTGAAAGTCCGCACGTACGTCACCATTGCTTTAATCTGGTCGTCCTTCAAATCTTCGGAGGGTTTCATCAGGGTCTTTTCGCCATCCTTGACCCCCTCCTTGATGGCCTTGAAAGCCTTCTCATCGGTGAAGTTTGCCTGGACCTTGGCATCCGTCAAATCCTTAATGCCCATCTTCTTGCCCATTTTGGTGTCGCCTTTGCCATCCGCACCATGGCATTTGGCACAACCTTTGTCGTAATTGTCCTTGGCCTCATCGGCATGGGAGTTGATCCCAGCCAGGGTCACGATGGCAACGGTCAATGCGAGTAATCTTTTCATTGTGTTATGATTTTGTTGTTTTCAACAAGGTTCACGGACACTCTATCAGACGCCGCAGCGTTAGTAAATCTTCATTTATATATAAAATACCCTGAACCGCAAGAACTTGGGCCTCATCACCCCACCGCCACGGCCGGTCTGCCCATTCCCGGGCCAGTCGAAAACACCACATTCCACCATTGACACTGAAGCGGTTGAAATTTAGTTTCTTGGTCGCAAGCTATGTCAGAGAACATTCCAAATTTGCCCACCGGGGCCGTACCGCCAAAGCCAGCGGAGGCCAAAGTGCAACCCAAAAAAGAAACGGTGCGCATTGCCCTGCCACCCAAGCCGACGGCCTCGCCGACGATCAAGCTGCCAAGTTTGCCTCCTGCGGGCGGCCCTTCCGCGCCAGGCTCCTCTGCCGGGGCTGCGGCACCAGTGGCGATTCCATCCGGGCCTTCAGCGGCAGCCCCCATGAGCGGTCAGGCCCCGTCCTCCACCAGTAGTGGCGCCCGACTATCCAGTGCCCCGGGACCCAAGGGACCCGCGTCCGCCCCGGGTGCCAAACCCGGCAGTGCGCCCACGTCGGCTCCGGTTGCCCCCCGGCCGACCACTCCGCCAAGCACGGTGAAGACCATCGACAAAGTGTTGGCCATTGCCGCCATGCTCGTCTGCCTTGGATCGGTCGGATGTGTGGTTTATTTGATGACGCTGGTCAACGCCGCCCTGGGTGGCGGGGTTGAGTGATCGGCATCTCCGGAATCCTGAACAAAGAACAACGATTTATGGCTGCTGCGAACATTGTGGTTTTGACCGAACAGAACTTCCAACAGGAAGTCATCCAATCCCCCTTGCCGGTGCTGGTGGATTTTTGGGCGGAATGGTGCGGACCGTGCCGCATGCTGGCCCCGCTGCTGGATGAATTGGCGACCGACTACGCCGGCAAGGTGAAAATCGGAAAGGTGAACATCGACCACGATCCCGGTGTGGCCGCCCCTTACCATATCAGTTCAATCCCCACCCTGCTGGTTTTCAAGGGCGGGCAGGTGGTGGAACAGATTGTGGGCGTCAAACCAAAAGTCACCTTGAAGGCCAGCCTGGACAAAGCCATCGGATGACCCCCGTGCATGCTGCCCCTGGTCACACCCGGTCAGTTGGCAGCAAGGTCTGAAGTTTACCATCAGTTGTCCTCTCTGATCTCGGCCGGCATCGGACTGATGCCGGCCTTGGTGCATTTAAAGACCCACGCCAGCAACCGTACCGAGCGGGCCATGCTGGTTGAAATCCTGGCCGGGCTGGATCATCAGCTCACCTTTGCCGAAGCCATCCGGCGTCTGCCGAGGGGCATCCCCGATTTCGATGTGGCCCTAGTGGAGGCCGGGGAGACCAGCGGGCGGTTGGACGCCTCCTGCCGTCTGCTGGCGGAATATTACCGCGAGCGGGCGCGCCTGGGGCGGCAAGTGCTGACCGACCTCACCTATCCGCTGGCGGTGTTCCACCTCGCCATCTTCATCTTTCCATTTTCCGATCTGTTCATCACGGGCAACATCGGGGTTTACCTTGGAAAAACCGTGGGGGTGCTGCTGCCCATCTACGCCATCGTATTCGCGGGATTGCTGGCGTTGCAAGGCCGCCACAGCGAATCGTGGCGCGCGCGCATGGAGAAAGTCCTCAACCGCATCCCCGTGGTGGGGAGCGCACGCCAAAACCTGGCCCTGGCCCGGTTGGCGGCCGCGCTGGAGGCGCTGCTGAGCGCGGGCATTCCGATCCTCGCGGCCTGGCCGCTGGCGGCGTCTGCCAGTGGTTCGCCCGCCTTGAAAAAGATCGTGGCGGATTGGGGGCCGGCCCTGGCCTCGGGCAAAACAACCCCGGCGCAGGCCGTTCTTGACGCGCCGATGTTCCGGGGCATTTTCGCGGCCCAGTACGCCACGGGCGAGACCAGCGGAAAACTGGACGACACCCTGCGCCGCCTGCACACCTACCTGCACGAGGAGGGGGTGCGCAAGCTGCGGTTCTTCAGCCAATGGGTGCCGAAGCTGGTCTATTTGGGCGCGATGCTCTGGATCGCCTACAAGGTGGTGAGGTTTTACCTAGGTTACTTTGAGCAACTGGCTCCGCTGCTGTGAGCGGCCAACGTCAGTGCGACAAGGCCGCCAGCTCCGCCTGCGTCATTTCCGCAATCATCTGCGCAAAATTCACCTGCGGCTGCCAGTGCAGGAGTTCCTTGGCTTTCGCGGGATTTCCAAGCAAACGCTGGGGCTCGGCTGGGCGAAGCAGGCGGTTATCCGTGCGCAGATACTGCCGCCAATCCAGGTCCACGACCTGGAAGGCAGCCTCCACCAGGTTTTGAACCGAGTGCAACTGACCGGTTGCAAAAACAAAATCCTCCGGGTGGTCGATCTGCAAGGCCAGCCACATGCCACGGACATAATCCCGGGCGTGGCCCCAATCGCGTTGGGAGGCGGTGTTACCCAGCACCAGCTCCGTTTGCAGCCCCAGCTTGATGGCGGCGGCCGCACGGCAGATTTTGCGTGACACAAAGTTTTCCCCCCGCCTCGGGGACTCATGGTTGTACATGATGCCGTTGCACGCGAAGATGCCGAAGGACTGGCGGTAAACACTGACAATCTGGCTGGCAAAGGCTTTGGCACAGCCATACGGGCTGACCGGGGCCAACGGAGTCTTTTCATCCTGGGGAGAAATCTCGGGCTGACCAAAGATATCACTGGAGGCGGCATGGAACAGCCGGGGCGGCGTGGGCAAATCACGGATCATTTCCAGCAAACGCAAGGTGCCCATGGCCGTCAACTCGCAGGTGGACTCCGGGATTTCGAAGCTCAGGCCGACATGGCTTTGCCCGGCCAGGTGGTAAACCTCGTCAGGCACCGCCTTGAGTAGAGCCCGCCGCAGGGTGGTGGGATCATCCAGGTCGGCATAATGCAGAAAAAATCGTTTGCCGTAAATGCTGGCGTCCCGGTAAAGGTGATCCAAGCGGGAGCGGCTGAGCGAACTGGTGCGCCGCACCACTCCGTGAACCTCATATCCCTTGTCCAAGAGCAGTTCGGCCAGGTACGAACCATCCTGGCCGGTGATGCCGGTGATGAATGCGCGGCGCATGGTGGAAGGTTCGAGAGGGTGGCTTCAGGATTCGCGGACAACCTTGCCGGCCAGCCGGTCGCGCAGAATCTGCAAATCCGCATCCACCATCAGGCGGCACAAATCCGCAAACTTGGTCTTCGGTTCCCAGCCGAGCTTGAGCCTGGCCTTGCTGGCATCACCGATGAGCAAATCAACCTCGGCGGGGCGGAAGTAGCGGGAATCAATGTCCACGTGTTTCTGCCAGTCCAGGCCCGCATGGCTGAAGGCCACCTCGAGAAATTCGCGCACGCTGTGGGTCTCGTTGGTGGCGATCACATAATCATCCGGCTGGTCCTGCTGCAGCATGAGCCACATGGCCTCCACGTACTCTTTGGCAAACCCCCAATCGCGCTTGGCATCAAGGTTGCCGAGGAAGAGCTTTTCCTGAAGGCCCATCTTGATCATGGCCACGGCGCGGGTGATTTTGCGGGTGACGAAGGTTTCACCGCGGCGGGGGGACTCATGGTTGAAAAGAATTCCGTTGCTGGCATGCATGCCGTAGGACTCGCGGTAGTTGACCGTGATCCAGTAGGCGTACACCTTGGCGCAGGCGTAAGGGCTGCGGGGATAGAACGGCGTGAGTTCGGTCTGGGGCACCTCGCGCACCAGCCCGTACATCTCGCTGGAGGAGGCCTGGTAGAACCGGGCCTTGACCCCCGTTTCACGCAGGGCTTCCAGCAGGCGGATCACACCGGTGGCAGTGATGTCGGTGGTGTATTCCGGGGAGTCGAAACTGACCCGAACATGGCTTTGGGCGGCAAGGTTATACACCTCATCCGGCTGCACTTTGCCGATCAGCCGGGCCAGGGCGCTGGCATCACTCAGATCGCCGTAATGCAGAAACAGGCGGGCTTTGCCGGAATGGGGATCGGCATAGATGGGGTCCAGCCGCCCGGTATTGAACGTGCTGGCCCGGCGGATGATGCCGTGAACCTCGTAGCCCTTGGAAAGCAGCAATTCCGCCAGATAAGATCCATCCTGGCCGGTGATGCCGGTGATCAATGCCTTTTTTGCCATAATTTAATTGTGTAGGAGTTTCCTCCAAATCCGGGCGCGTGGCAAGCCGGAAACCGTTGTCATCCTAGATTGGCGCCTACCAGACTGGCCCCATCGGAGGGGCGAGTCGATTTCGGGCCTGCCGTGCGCATTGCACTTGCCAGCGGCAAGCCGCCTTCTATACTGCGCCTGCCATTCAGATATTACTTTAAATTATGAGCAAAACACCTATACGCGTTGCGGTGACCGGGGCTGCCGGTCAGATTGGATATGCCCTCCTGTTCCGGATCGCTTCCGGGGCTGTCTTCGGAGCGGACCAACCGGTCATCCTGCACTTGATTGAAATTGAACCCGCCCTGCCCGCCCTGCAAGGGGTGATGATGGAGCTGGATGACTGCGCTTTCCCGCTGCTCAAAGGCGTGGTGCCGACGGCGAATCTGGACGAGGGTTTCCGCGGGGTGAACTGGGCGCTCCTGGTGGGCAGCGTGCCGCGCAAGGCGGGCATGGAGCGCAAGGATCTGCTGGGCATCAATGGCAAGATTTTCATCGGCCAGGGCCAGGCCATCCAGCGCAACGCCGCCAGCGATGTGCGGGTGCTGGTGGTGGGCAACCCGTGCAACACCAACTGTCTCATCGCCATGAACAACGCTCCGGAGGTGCCCCGCGACCGTTTCTACGCCATGACCCGCCTGGACGAAAACCGGGCGAAAGCACAACTGGCCCGCAAGGCGGCGGTGGACGTGACAGCGGTGAGCAACCTGGCCGTCTGGGGCAACCACTCCGCCACGCAGTATCCCGACTTTTACAACGCCCTCATCAATGGCCAGCCGGCCACCGAGGTGATCAAGGATGAAGCCTGGCTGAAGGGCGAATTCATCGCCACCGTTCAGCAACGCGGCTCGGCCATCATCAAGGCGCGCGGCGCCTCCAGCGCGGCTAGTGCGGCGAATGCCGCCATCGATAGCGTGACCTCGGTCATCCGACCGACCACGGTCGGCGACTGGCACAGCGTCTGCGTGTGCTCCGATGGCAGCTACGGGGTGGAACCGGGCCTGATCACCTCCTTCCCGGTCCGCAGCAATGGCCAGAAACTGGAAATTGTGCAGGGCCTGCCCATCAATGAGTTCAGCCGGGGCAAGATTGATGCCACCATCAACGAACTCAAGGAAGAGCGCGCCATGGTCTCCGAACTGCTGCCAAAGTAAACCGCAGCGCTTTTGCGCTCATCGCAGCCCCGCACCTCCTGGTTTGCGGGGCTTTTTCTTTTCTGCTGGCATTGGCCCGGCGCGGCGTTTACAGTGGGTCTGACAACCGTATTGTCACCAACATATCCAACATCCTTGGGCCATGCCCGAATTAAGCGGATTTAGCTTTAGTTACGCCGGTGACTACTTGAAGGCAGCCCTGCTGGTTTCCCTCATGAGTGTGTGGGTGCTGGTGGCGCTGTTTTTTTACCTCAACCATTACACCAAACGCCGGTACTTCACCATCTGGGCGGCCGCTTGGCTGTTTTACGCGCTGTGGCTGACGCTGAGTCTTCGGTATGATCCGCTGGAAGCGGTGCCAGATCTGGTTGTCCTGATGCGGCTTTGGTGTGTGAACGCGGTGGCACTGTTCCTGATTTGGGGCAGCGCGCGATTTCTGGGCCAGCGTGGCAGCCAGCGGCTGTTCGGACTGTTCATGTTATTCCTGTTCACCTGGAGTTACGTGGGCACCTACCACATGGACAGCCGGCTGCAGTGCGAGTTGCCCATCTTCAGCCTGATCGGGCTCGCCAGCCTGCGCATCTCCTGGTGCTTTTTTGGCTACCGCCAGAAACGCCGCTACATTGGCGCCGGGTTGTTATCGTTCGGTTTCCTCCTTTGGGGGCTGCACCACATCGCGCACCCATTCCTGCAGACTTCGGAGGATTTCATCGGCATGGGATATTTCATCTCCGCCGTGCTGCAATTGTTCATCGCGGTGAGCATGATCGTGCTCGTGCTGGAGGAGGCGCGCGCGGTGCATCAGCAGGCATTCCAGCAGATCAGCACGCACCGCGCCGAGCGGGATGTCATGCAGTCACGGGTCAAGTCCACGGAGGAACGCTTCCGTACCTTGTTTGAGCAGGCCAGCGAGGCCATCATCATCACCACCCTGGACAACGACCTGCGGATACTGGAGCTGAATGCCGCCGCGCGCCGCTTGTTGGGCCTGGGCAGTGATCCGGCCTTGGACCTTTCCCTGAAGCGCTTCATCGCCCTGGGTGAACGCCAGCAAACCGCCTTGCGCTCCAGCGCAGAGTGGGTTGACTACATCTGCCATCATCGTCCGCTCAACCTGGTGCAAAAAAACGGGGCCATCGTCCCCATTGAAAGCGCCGGGGCGCCAGTGAGCTACGCGGATTCGCCCGCCCAGCAGTTTTTCCTGCATGAACTAACGGAACGGGCGCACCTGGAGCAACAACTTCGGCAGGCGGAAAAACTATCGGCCCTGGGCCAGATGATCAGCGGTGTCGCCCATGAGCTGAACAATCCCATGGCGGTCATCAAGGGTTATCTGGAAGTGATCCTGGCCCACCACAACCTGAGGCCGGAAACCCGGGCGGACCTGGAGAAGGTGGCCCAGGAAAGCGAACGGGCCGCCAAGCTGGTGAAAAACTTCCTGGCCTTCGCGCGTGAGAAACCGTCACCCCAGGAGATGGTGGGCCTGAATGAAATCGTTCGCCGGGTGGTTGAGTTGCGCAAATTCGCCATCACCCTGGCCGGGGTGGAACTGGTGCTGGAACTGGACAAAAACCTGCCCAACACCCAAGCGGCACCCGATCAGATCCAGCAGGTGTTCGTGGTTTTGTTGAACAACGCGCTTCAGGCGATGGTAGAGGCACCCCTGCCGCACCGCCTGGTGCTGCGGACCCAAGTGCGCGAACAAGTGGTGCAGGCAACCGTGGAGGACAACGGCCCGGGCATCCCGCCCCACTTGGAGAATCGAATCTTTGAGCCCTTTTTCACCACCAAACAGGTGGGCAATGGAACCGGCCTGGGCCTGTCCATTGCGCACAGCATTGTGACGGACCACCGGGGCCGCATCTATCACCAGCGCCCGCCTCAGGGCGGTGCCCGCTTTGTCGTGGAATTGCCAATCATCAGCGCCACCAACACGCCGACCGGGGATGGGGAAACGGCCGCGCAGGTCACGGCCAGCAAGAAGCCAGATAGCCAGCCGCCCAATTCCCCCGTAAAAGCGGCGCAGGTGCTGGTCGTGGATGATGAAAGGCTCATCGGCGATCTGCTGGGGGAAATCGTGGATATCCTGGGGCACAAACCGACCATTTGTATCTCAGCCATGGAGGCGCTGGACCTGCTGGCAGAGCAGGATTTCGATGTCATCTTCTCGGATATCCGCATGCCGGTCATGGACGGACAGCGGTTTTACCGCGAGGTCTCCCAGCTCAAACCCAGCCTGTCCCGGCGCATCATCTTTCTCACGGGTGACTTGGTCAACGAGGAGACCCGTTCCTTTCTCACCTCGACCGGCAACATCTATCTGGCCAAGCCGTTTCAGTTGTCGAATGTTCAGGATGCCCTGCTGCAGGTGCTGAGGGAACATCCTTCCGATGGAACGATCCCCGCATGAGCTTGGTCCCCCTGCCCCACAAGATCGCAACCCTGCTGTACTGCTTCAACGCAGCGGATGAGGTATTGTTGCTGGAGCGCGCCCAGGAGCCAAATCTCGGCCTCTGGAGCCCGTGCGGCGGAAAATTGAAAACCGGGCTAGGCGAATCACCCCATGCCTGCGCCTGCCGTGAGGCGGGGGAGGAAATGGGGGTGCAATTGACCCCCACGGACCTCCATCTGACCGGCCTGGTCAGCGAGCACGGTTACCAGGGGCAAAGCCATTGGCTCATGTTCCTGTTTGAAGTCACCCGCCCCCTGGCCGCAACTCCAGCACCGCACCCCGAAGGGCGCTTCCAATTCTTTCATCGCAGCGCACTGGCCAGACTGGCGATTCCCGTTACCGACCGGGACCAGATTTGGCCTTTGTTCTGGCGCCACCGGGGTGGTTTTTTCGCGGCTCACTGCCGCTGCCATCCCACGGGCGGCCATACCTGGACGCTGGAGGAAAGCCGACCGCTCCACCCCGCCAACCGACACCCTTTGTGAACGAGAATTCCATCATCGACCTGCATAGCGACCATTATTTCATGGGGGAAGCGCTCCGCCTGGCGATGAAGGCCTCCGAGGCGGGCGAGGTGCCCGTGGGGGCTGTCGTGGTGCGCGCGGGGCGCATCATCGCCCGGGCTTACAACCAGGTGGAATTGCTGAAGGACGCCACCGCACACGCGGAGATGCTGGCCTTGACGCAGGCCCAGCAATCCGTGGGTGACTGGCGTCTGACCGACTGCCGGATTTACGTGACCAAGGAGCCGTGCGCCATGTGCGCCGGCGCCATTGTCCACACGCGTCTGGAGACCGTCCTCTTTGGCGCGTCTGATCTCAAGGCGGGGGCCGCCGGCGGCGCCCTGAACCTGCTCCAGTTTCCGACGTTCAACCACCGCTGCCCGGTGGTGGCCGGGTTGCGGGGAGAGGAGGCACGCCAGTTGCTGAAGAGCTTTTTTGCGGAACGGCGAAACGGGGACAAAGATGCCGGTGATGGCCCCGGGACTTAACTGACGGCCACGATGGAAACCTTCTGGCCGTGCTGATCACGCTCGGTTCCCTGGGCCCGCGGATCCTGGTGCAGGGTGCCATCCACATGGAACAGATACCGGTGATGGCCATGGGCAAGTTCCACCTGCAAAAACCAGGTGCCATCCACCCGCTGAGTCATCGGATGTATCTTGGGGTTCCACAGGTTGAAGTCGCCCACCACACTCACTGCGGCGGCGTGGGGGGCCTGGCAGGCAAAATTCACGGGATGCCCGGTTTTTCGCGGCGTCAACCGTTTCATGGACCCAATCATTTTTGCAAAGTCCGACTGCATAATCACGTGTCAAAAGGCTGTGTGGATAAGAAAAACGGGCGGCTTTGACAAGCCTGAAAAACCGCCTTTTTGAGTTGTAACGGCAGCGTTCAACGGACGGACCATTCGTAAAGGCCCGCCGAAAACCCGGGCGGCAACTGCACCTCCAGACGCAAGGCGCTGGTGGTCACCGGCGTGAAGGCCACCCGGATCGGTTGCCCCTTCTCCACCGGATAGGTGGCAACACCCCCGACCGGGCTCCAACCTCCGCCGGCGGTCTGATAAAGCACGCGCCAGGAGGCCGGCACGCGACACTCCCCGCTGCCCGTGTCATCAAACCAAATCACAGTGGCCTCGGAAACAGGCGCTGGCCTGGCGAAGTCGAGTTGCGCCCATTCCAGAGTGCCCTTGTGCGGCCACCAGTTGAAGTTGGGCGCGAATCCATCCGTGGCGTTCAACGGCATCACCTGGTCATTGATGCTGGCCGGATCCATTCCCGGGCGGTGAAATGAAACGGAAACCTTGCTGGAGCCGGCGAGGCTGGCTACCGGCCGAACCCGGGCCTTTTCCGGTGTGCGAGGCAGCCACACCTGCATGGGGGAAAGCCCCCGGTTGTTCCAGAGGTGGTAAGGGATGGCGGTCAACGGGACCGTCCGGTCCACGAGCTGGCCATCCTCCCGCCGCACGACCCGTTGCGCCCCGCTGATTTGGAGCAAAGTGGCTCCCCCCAGAACATCCTTGCGGTGCAGTGGCTTCACCACGGCCTGCGGCGGCAGCACAGCATCAGACACCGCCCCCTCATTGTCCACGCCTTCGAGGCAATACACCACCGGACCACGCTCCAAAGCGACGCGCCCCTCGGTGGCTTTGATGGCAACATGACCTCGCACCCGGCGCACCGGCATGGGAAAATCGATGGTGACCACGTCCCCCGCCTTCCAGGTGCGGCGAATGACCAGAAAACCCTGCACCAACTCCGCCGGAACCCGGGTGCGCCCCACCTTGACAGACCATCGGGAGGGAGCTGAATTCTCATACGTGTAAAGAGCACTGGGCACGGGGTTCCCCTGCACCCAGCCGGGAATCCGCAGACACAAGGCAAAGGTGGACGGCTGGACGGGGGCAACGGTCAGTTTGATCACCCCGCTCCAGGGATAGTCCGTCGATTGGGACAGCTTCACAGCCCGGCCAAGCACGGTGGCCCGGGCCTCGCTCTGGGCGTAAAGGTTGACGTAAAGGCGATCATCCCTCACGGCGTAGAAATAACCGGTCAGGGCCGCCAGGGTGCGCAACACATTGGGCGGGCAGCAGGCGCAGCCAAACCACGGGGCGCGCCCCGCGTGCCCATGGTTGTTCACCGCCTTGCCGTCGTACTCAAGCGGGTTGGGATAAAAGAAGCGGTCGCCGGCGAGCGACACCCCGCTGGGAAAACCGTTGTACAGGGTGCGCTCAAACACATCCATGTACCTGGCCTCCCCGGTGAGCAGGAACATGCGGTGGTTCCACATCAGGAAGGCGATGGCCGCGCACGTTTCATTGTAGCAGTTGTTGGGAAGCTCGTAATCATCGCCATAGGCCTCCCCGGCGGCACGCGCCCCCACCCCGCCGGTCAGATGGAGCTTTTTGCCCACCACATTGTCCCAGATTTTGGTGATGGCCATCTGGTATTTCAAATCGCCCGTGAGCGCGGCCACATCCGCCATGCCGGCATACATGTAATTGGCCCGCACGGCGTGCCCCACCGCATTGGTCTGGTCCACCACGCGCAGGTGGCGCTGGTTGTAGGCGTCCTTACCCGGTCCCCGGACATCAAGGAAGAACCGGGCCAGCTTCAGGTAACGCTGGTCGCCAGTGACGCGGTAAAGTTTGGCCAGGCCCATTTCAATGACCTGATGGCCGGGAGCGATCCGCAGCTCGCCTTGGCCAAAATCCCGATCCACCAGATTGGCGCTTTTCAGGCAGATATCCAGCAGGTTGGTCTTGCCGGTGGCCTGAAAATGGGCGACGCCCGCCTCGTAAAGATGCCCCAGATTGTAAAGTTCATGGCTCAGGATGGGATCCTTCAACCATCGCTGCCGGTCGACCCAATCATGCGCCGGGGAATCCGGGTGCATCGTGCGGAAGGTGTACAGGTAGCCATCCGGCTCCTGCGCCGCCGCCATGTGCGCGATGTAGCCATCCAGCCGGGCCTCCAAGGCTGGATCTTTCCGGAGGCTCAGGGCAAAGGCCGCCCCCTCCACCGCCTTGAAGACATCGGAATCATCAAACGGATAGATGGTCAGCGGCTTGTTCTGGAACAGCTTCTCACCGGCAGCCCGGCGCCTCAAGGTTTCCGCCGCCAGCTCAAAATTTTGAATGCGCTTGGTCTCCTCACACTGCTGGAGGGCGTAGGGCACCGTGACCGCGCGGTTGATCTCCTGTTTGGGCTTCCAAAAGCCGCCGGTGATGGACACCTCGGTGAACAACACCGGCTGCACCGGATAATCGGCGGCCGCCAGCGCGCCGACGGTGAGACCAGCCAGCAGAATGGCAATTCGTTGCATGATCATTGCGTCCGACAGCCTGACATTTGCCTCCACGCATTTCAAGTCATCAGACGCGCCGGCCCGCCCCCTCTCGGGTAACAGTTGCTTTTGGCGCGCGGCGGCGCTTGTGAACACGGCCAGATGAACGGAAACACCGGGCAATGGCAACCGGAATTGGGAGGTTTTGAATTGAATATCGCCCGGCATTGGAGCATTCATTCGCCATGCGATTTTTGTCAGTCGTTTGGGTGGCGGGTATTTTGGTCCTCCCGCACCTGTTGGCCGCAAGCCCATGGGACGTCTTCACCAATGATCCTGACCAGAAATTGGAGCGCACCTGCTTTCAAACCGGCCGGGGTTACTCGGAGAAGTCCAACTTGCGGTCCGATGTCGCGATTGTGTACGGCATCGACCCCAAGCTGCCAGAACGGATCCAAACCTGGCGCGACCACGGCTATCGCATCCACGTCATGACCGGGGTGTCCTGGGGTGAATACCAGGATTATCTCTACGGGCGGTTTGATGGCATCAACCATGAGGATGAGGCCCAAACCAGCCGCGATGGGACGAAGATCAGCCACGGGGGGGATGTCTATTACATGTGTCCCGGCACCAATTTCGGCAAATTCCTCTGCGTGGGGGTGCAGCGGGCACTGGATGCCGAGGCCGAAGCCATCCACCTGGAGGAGCCGGAATTCTGGGTCCGGGCCGGGTATTCCGAAGGCTTCAAGCGGGAATGGAAAAGCCATTTCAACGAGGAGTGGCAGGCTCCCCACAGTTCCGTGGATGCCCAGTGGCGGGCGTCCAAGCTCAAGTATTTCCTCTACCGCCGCGCGCTGCAGCAGGTGTTTGACCACATCCAGGAATACAACCGCCGCACCGGACGCAACGTGCGCTGCTATGTCCCCACCCACAGCCTGATCAACTACGCGCACTGGGGCATCGTCAGCCCGGAATCCAGCCTCGCCCGACTCCAGGGATGCGATGGCTACATTGCCCAGGTGTGGACCGGCACCTCCCGCACCCGCAATGTCTATCGCGGCAACCTGCGCGAGCGCACCTTTGAAACCGCATTCCTCGAATATGGCGCCATGCAAAACCTCGTGCGGGCCACCGGCCGGAAGGTCTGGTACCTCAATGACCCCATCGAGGATAATCCCAACTACGACTGGGAGGATTACCGGGTCAATTGGGAATCGACCCTGACCGCCTCCCTGTTCCAACCCGAGGTGTGGCAGTTTGAGGTGGCCCCCTGGCCGGAGCGCATTTTTGGAGGCAAATACCCATCCAAGGCACCGGATGCCAAAGGCATCCCCCCCGCCTACGCGACCGAACTGCAAACGGTGATGAACACGCTCAACGACATGAAGCAGAACCGGGTGGAATGGGACTGCGGCACCACCGGCATCGGCGTCATCATCGGGGATTCCCTCATGTTCCAGCGGAGCAACCCAACCCCGAGCGACAAGCACATGAGCCACCTCTACGGTCTGGCCCTGCCCCTGCTGAAGCGCGGCATGCCGGTCACGCCGGTCCAGCTCGAAAACCTCACCATCCCCAAGTATCTCGACGGTTTCCGCATGATCCTCCTGACCTATCAAGGCATGAAACCGCTCTCCCCGGATGTGCATGCACCCCTGGCGGACTGGGTGAGGCGCGGCGGGTTGCTGGTGGTCTGCGACGACGATTCCGACCCGTACAACACGGTTCGCGAATGGTGGAATTCCAATGGCCTCCACTATGCGACACCCCGCCTCCATTTGTTCGAACAACTCGGTCTGGACACCAAAACCGGGGTCACCGCCGAAACGCCGGTGAAGGTTGGGAAAGGCTCCGTGGTCTGGATCAGACAAAACCCGGCCGCCATCGCGGCCAGCCCCACCGGGAGCGATTCGCTCATGGCCGTGCTCCGGCCGGCCACCAAGCTGGCCAGGCTGGCCTGGCGCGAAACCAATTACCTCCTGCTCCGCCGCGGCCCCTACCTCATTGCCTCCGGCCTGGATGAATCCGGGGAAGGCGAACCTAAAATCTTGAAGGGGCGTTTCATCAACCTTTTCGACCCCAAACTCCAGCTTCAAAAAACCGTCACCCTCGCCCCCAGCACACGGCTATTCCTCCGGGATTTGGATTTCAACCGGAAGGGACCGACAGTCGTCCTCGCCTCGGCTGGCAAGGCGTTGCCGGTGAACCAGGATAAAACCAGCCTGACCCTGGTCGTCGAAGCGGTGGCCAACACGCCGGGAGTCGTTCTGCTATCCGCGCCCGGAGCGCCCCGCACCATCACCCTGGCCGGCCAGGCGGTGAATGACTACGAGTATTCACCCGCCGAAAAGCTGCTCTGGATCCGTTTCCCAAATGCCTCAACCCCGCGTGAACTCGCAGTGCGGTTTTAAACCTGAGACCAGCCGGTCAATCTGCAACAAAATGTTTGCCACCCGCACGCGAAGGCTCAGAATCACACGCATGATACGCAACCTTTTGAGTTTAAGTCTGTGGCTGGCATTGCTGACGGCCAGCCAGGCGGTGGATTTTTACGTGGCGCCGGAAGGCAACGATGCCTGGTCGGGCAAAGTTGCCAGACCGAATGCGACGCGCACGGACGGCCCCCTGGCCACCCTGACGGCGGCGCGCAACGCGGTGCGCCAGTATCGCGCGGAAGCAGCCACCCGGCCCCCCATCCGAATCGTGGTGGCGAACGGCCAATACACGCTGGCGGAACCCCTGGTCTTGGAACCGCAGGACAGCGGAACGGCCAGCGCGCCCATCACGTGGGAAGCCGCCCCGGGAGCCCGCCCGGTATTCAGCGGCGGCCGCCGCATCACCGGCTTCCAGGTGGACGCGGCCGGACGATGGGTGGCGACCCTGCCGGAAGTGGCGGACGGGCGTTGGTACTTCGAGCAACTGTTCATCAACGACCGGCGCGCCACCCGGGCCCGCACCCCAAACAAATTCTTTTTTTACCTGAGCAACGTGCGTGAAACCGCGCTCCAAGGGGACAACCCCCGCAAAGCCAAACAGGCCCGGCAGACCGTTTTCCTGCGGCCGGAGGATTTTGCCACCATCGGCAACCTCAGCCCCGCCGACTTGAAAGACGCGAACCTGGTGGTGTACCACAACTGGGACAACACCCGCCGTTTCATCGACCAGGTGGATCCGGAGCAGAAGGCCTTCATCACCTCGGGTGAAGGCATGAAGTCGTGGAATCCCTGGAAGAAAAACTCCCATTTCATCGTGGAAAACTACCGGGGGGCGCTGGACGCCCCCGGCGAGTGGTTTTTGGGACGGGACGGCAAATTGCTCTATATCCCCCTGCCAGGAGAAAACCCGGCCACGGCGGAAGTGTACGCCCCGCGCGTGGAAAAATTCGCGGTGCTCAAAGGCAATCCGACCGGGGATCAATGGGTGGAACACGTGAACTTTCGCGGCCTGGCATTCCGGCACGCGCAATGGCTCACCCCACCCGGCGGCTTCGAACCCGCCCAGGCGGCTGCCCCCATTGAGGCGGTGTGGCAGGCCGATGGCGCACGCGCCATCACCATTGAAGGCTGCGAATTGGGCCACATTGGCACCTACGCCGCCTGGTTTCGCAAAGGCTGTCAAAACATCCGTTTCGTGGGCAACTACGTGCATGACTTCGGCGCTGGCGGGGTGCGCATCGGCGAGGCGGGCATCGCGAAGGACCCCCGGGAACAGACCGGACGGGTGGTGGTGGACAACAACATCATCCAGCAGGGCGGCGCGATCTTCCCCTGCGGTGTCGGGATCTGGATCGGGCAGAGCGGCACCAATGAAATCACGCACAACGACATCGGGGACCTGTTTTACACCGGCATCTCGGCGGGCTGGCGGTGGGGCTACGGCGAAAGCCTCGCCAAAGGCAACCTGATCGGTTTCAACCATGTGCACCACATCGGCTGGGGACTCCTGAGCGATATGGGGGGCATCTACACCCTGGGCCCCTCCCAGGGCAGCCGGGTGTTCAACAACGTCTTTCACGACATTTACTCGTTTTCCTATGGCGGCTGGGGCATGTACACGGATGAGGGCAGCACCGGCATCCGGTTCGAAAACAACCTCGCGTACAACGTTAAGAACGGCGGCTTCCACCAGCATTACGGCCGCGAGAATGTGATCCGCAACAACATCCTCGCCTTCAGCAAACTCTACCAGATCCAGGCCACTCGCGTGGAGCCCCACCTCAGCTTCACCTTTGAAAACAATCTCGTTTACTGGGAGGAGGGCATCCTGCTCTACGGCCCGTGGGACAAGGTGAGGCACGAAATGCGCAACAACCTCTATTGGAAGGCGGGATCGGATTCCCAATTCGATTTCAAAGGCATGACGCTCGCGCAATGGCAGGCCCGCACCAACGACACCGGCTCGGTGATCGCCGATCCGCTGTTTGTGAACGCCACCCAGCGGGATTTCCGGCTGCAACCCAATTCGCCCGCGCTGAAGCTCGGCTTCAAGCCCTTTGATATCCAGCAAGCCGGGGTGTACGGAGCCCCCGCCTGGAAGCAACTGGCTGCCGCCCGGCAATACCCGGCCCTGGAGCTGCCCCCCGAACCCACGCCTGTGCCGCTGGTGGAAACCTTTGAGTTCGACACCCCGGGCCGCGCTCCCACCCAGGGCAAGCCCCACGTGGAAAACAAAGGGGACTCCATCCTGGTCACCTCCAACACCGCAGCCGGAGGCCGCCTGAGCCTGAAGATCACCGACGCCCCCGGACTGAAGGAGAGCTATAACCCGCACTTCAACTATGACGTTAATCTGGCCCAGGGAACCATCGTCAACCAGCTCGACCTGCGGCTGGAAACGGGTGCCCAGCTTGATTTCGAGTGGCGCGACTGGAGCGAGGGGAATTACCTGACCGGCCCGCGTTTCAGCATCCGTGGCGGCAAACTGCGCGGCCCGAACAACACCACTCTCACGGTGCCGTCGAACGAGTGGTTCAGGCTCAGCATCACCGCCGGCCTGGGCGCCAAGTTTGACGGCCGCTGGCAACTGACGGTCCAGCCCAAGGGACAGCCGGCCACGACCACGCCGAACCTGCCCTTTGCCAGCACCAACTTTAAAAAGCTCACCTGGGTGGGGTTCACCAGCGGGGCGACGAACACCACGGCGTTCTATCTGGACAACTTCAGCCTCACGCCCACCGGACAATAATATTTCAGGATAATCGCTCCCGACGGTTGTCAGCACTCGTCGGGACGTGTAGAATGAGAAGTCAAAATGACACAGTCCATTAGAATTCTGTATTGCAATTGCTCGCATGCACAGGTGTTGCCGCCCGAGGTCAAGGCGGCGGTGCGCGGGCATCTGGCCGCCTCCGGCCAGGAGGCGGAGCTGGTGGAGGACCTGTGCGGCATGGCGGCGCGCAAGGATCCCCGGCTGGCGGAGCTGGCCCAGGCCCCCGCCCTGAAGATCGCGGCCTGTCATCCGCGCGCGGTGCGGTGGCTGTTCAACGCGGCGGGCACGCCGCTCGCAGTGGGGCGAACCGAGTTCCTCAACTTGCGCACCCAGGAGGCAGACGCGGTCAACGCGCGGCTGGACAGCGCGGATTTGCAGCCCGGCCTGCCCGAAGGGAGCAGCAGCATTCCCAGCAAGCCGATCCCTGTTCCCACGCCCTCCACCCCGCGCACCGGCGTGGCCGCGGAATGGAAACCGTGGTTTCCGGTGATTGATTACGAGCGCTGCACCGACTGCATGCAGTGCCTGTCATTCTGCCTGTTTGGCGTTTACGGGGTGGACCCGGGCAACCATATCCAGGTGCAAAGCCCGGAGAACTGCAAAACAAACTGTCCCGCCTGCTCCCGGGTGTGCCCGGAAGCCGCCATTATTTTCCCCAAGTACAAATCCAGCCCCATCAACGGCGACCGGGTGAAGGAGAGCGACGTGCAGCGGGAGGCGATGAAGGTGGATATCTCCGCGCTGCTGGGCGGTGACATCTACGCCCTGCTGCGCGAGCGGAGCACCGACGCCAAAAAGCGCTTTTCCAAGGAGCGCAGTCCGGACCAGGCCCTCGTGGAGCGACGCCAGTGCCTGGCGAAGCTGGCCCAACTGGGGGATATCCCCCCGGAAGTCCTCATGTCCCTGCCCCGGCCGGAGGAAATCCAGCGCCGGGCCGAGGAGGCGCGCCTGAAAGCACAGACGGCCATCGCCGCCCAGCAATCCGCCACCAGCGAATCCCCTGCCCCCTAAGCCCATGCTGCCCAAACTCGCCTACCGCATCCTGCGCACCACCAGCCCATGGTGTCTGTGGAAACTCGCCTGGAATTTCGGGCTCAAGGGCGCGGTGGCCTCGGAGAAATTCCGCCGCCGGGTCAAACGCGGGGAATATTTCCCGGCCTACCTGCACATTTCGATCATCAATAGCTGCAACCTGCACTGCCAGGGCTGCTGGGTGGATGTGGACGCCCCGAGGGAAATGATCGAGACCCCGCTGCTGCACAAGCTGATCAACGCGGCCAAGAAAGAGGGCAACGTCTTTTTCGGCATCCTGGGCGGGGAACCATTCCTGCACCCGGATCTGCTGGACGTGCTGGCGGCGCACCCGGACTGTTATTTCCAGGTTTTCACCAACGGCCAGCTCATCACCGAAAAAGTGGCGGCCCGGCTGCGGCAGATCGGCAACACGACCCCGCTGATCAGCATCGAGGGCAACGAGATCGTGAGCGACGAGCGGCGCGGGGGCAAGGCCGTGTACGAACGCTCCATGCGCGGGCTGGACAACTGCCTGAAGGCGGGGCTGCTCACCGGGGTGGCCACCAGCCTGTGCCAGACCAACATTGACGACCTGTTGACCGAGGAGTGGCTGCAACACCTGATCCGGCGCGGCGCGCACTACGTCTGGTATTACGCCTACCGCCCCATCGGCCCGGTGATGCGTCCGGAACTGGCCCTGCGGCCGGACCAACTGCTCAAGGCCCGCAGGTTTGTCGTGGAAATGCGCTCGCGCATGCCGATCGCCATGGTGGATGCCTATTACGACGGCGACGGGCAGGCGCTGTGCCCCATGGTGGCGGGCATCAGCCATCACATCAGCCCGCGCGGCGAGATCGAGCCGTGCCCGGTCATCCAGTTTGCGAAGGAGAACATCCGCGACTCGGATGACATCGCGGGGCTGTTCAAGGGCTCGGCCTTTCTGGCGGATTTCCGCAAAACGACGGCGGCCAACACGCGGGGCTGCGTGGTGCTGGAACGGCCGGACCTGATCCGGGAAATCGCCCGGCGTCACCAAGCGCGGGACACCACCATTCGGGGGGGGGCCTGGCGCGAGCTGGACCAGATGCAGCCGAGCTTCAGCCAATGGCTGCCGGACCACGAGCTGCCCGAGGGGCACTGGATGTACCGGTGGGCCAAGAAGATCTGGTTCCATGATTTCGGGGCCTATAAAAACGCCGGGTTTGACACCGCAAAGCGGCGGCGGGAGGTCGGGGAGCAGCTCGACAAATCCGGAAAAAAGCCGATGGTAAAGGGGGCCGGGTAGGCCGGGTTGCCACCCTGGGGAAAGCGCCAACTCCAACGCGATAGGAACGCATGCAGCCCATTGAATTCAAGCCGATGTCCATGCCGCGGATCAAACCGCAGCAACGCCTGCGCCCGGTGCAGAAGAACATTCCCGCCGCCCCGGCGGAGCGCGCGCGCATCCTGCAATCCGTGCGCCATTATGTGGCGGAATACAACCCGGTGCCGCCCCTGCCCACCGAACAACTGGCCGAACACGCCCGGCGGGTCATCGAAATGCTGCGCTGCGACCCGGTTTACCAGGACTACATCGCCGTGCTCGTCAACAATGAGATGTGGCGCGAGACCCTGGCCGCCATCCCGTTTGAGCGCCGCCTGCTGCTGCTGCCCAAATGCCTGCGGGTGGAGGACAAATGCCCCGCGCCCTTCGATGAATTCGGACTGCTCTGCAAGCATTGCGGGCTGTGCTCCATCTCCGACCTGCAAGTCGAGGCGGAGGGATTGGGCTACGCGGTGCTGGTGGCCGAGGGATCCGCCCTGGTCACCTCCATGATCCAGACGGGCAAGATTGATGCCGTGGTGGGGGTGAGCTGCCTGAATGTGCTGGAACGGGCCTTCCCCTACATGGAAGCCGCCGCCATCCCCGGCGTGGCCATCCCCCTGTTGCAGGATGACTGCGCCGACACCAACGTGGATCTGGACTGGGTGTGGGATTACATCCACCTGACCAGCGAGGACCAGACACGCCGGCTGGACCTGACCGCCCTGCGCGAGGAGATCGACCGGTGGTTCAGCGAGGCGAGCCTGGCGGAAATCATGGGGCCGGCCAGCGGCAAAACCGACTCAATCGGCCGCCAGTGGCTGGCGCGCGCGGGCAAACGGTGGCGCCCCTTCCTGGCCGTGGCGGCCCACCAGGCCCTGCGGTGCCAGCCGGACACAGCTTTCTCCCCCGAACTCCGCAAGCTGGCCATCGCCGTCGAATGTTTCCACAAGGCATCGCTCATCCATGACGACATCGAGGATAACGACGCCACCCGCTACGGCGAAAAAACCCTGCACGAGGAACACGGCCTGCCCATCGCCCTCAATGTGGGCGACCTCCTGATCGGGGAAGGTTACCGCCTGATCGGCGAGTGCCACATGCCCGGGGAAATCCTTGGAAAAATGCTGACGGTGGCCGCGCAGGGCCAGCGCCAGCTTTGCCTGGGCCAGGGCGCGGAACTGTGCTGGCTGAAGGAACCCGCCCCGCTGAAGCCGGTGCAGGTGCTGGACATCTTCCGGCAAAAAACCGCCCCGGCCTTTGAGGTGGCCCTGAAACTTGGCGCCCTTTTCGCCAGTGGCGCCCCGGTGCCAGACCAGGGTCCAGACACCGCCCGGCAACCAGCCTACGAGGAACTGGCCCCGGTCCTCTTCGCCTTCAGCGAAGCCATGGGCATCGCCTACCAGGTGCGGGACGATCTGGATGATTTCGCGGAGGAGGCAGACGGCGCGGACCTGACCGCCATGCGGCCCAGCGTGGTGCTGGCCCTGACCCATGACCGGGTGCAGGGGCTGGATAAAACCTGGCTCGCGGAGGTCTGGCGGCAACACACCACCACCCATGCCGAGCGGGAGCGCATCCGCGCCCTGGCCACCTCCTCCAAGTCTGAGGAGCGCGCCCAGGCCCTGCTGGAAACCTACAAGCAGACCGCCATCGACTCCCTGCGTCCGCTGGAGGACCCGAATCTCAAGGGCCTGCTGCGCCGCATCATCGGCCGCATCTTCAACCAGACGGAGATCAAGGGCTGGTGTCGCGAGTTTGAAGACCCGGCGGCGATCGGCGTCCCCGGCCAAACCGGGTCCGCCACGGTTTAGGCCGGGGTTTCACCGCGGAAAACACATTCCGCCGTGCAGGTCTCCGCCACGCGGACTTCCTTGAGCAGCGGCAGGCGGGGCTTGAGCTGGCGCCAGATCCAGATGGAGATATTCTCGCTGGTGGGATTCTCGAGGCCGGGAATCTCATTCAGGTAATGGTGATCCAACTGCGACCAGACCGGCTTGAACACCTCCTTCAACTCGGCGTAATCCATCAGCCAGCCCATTTGCGGATCGCACTCCCCCTCCACCACCAGATCCACGCGGAAGCTGTGCCCGTGCAGGCGGCGGCATTTGTGGGTGGGGGGCAGCAGCGGCAGCAGGTGGGCCGCCTCAAACTGGAAGGTTTTGCGTAGTTCTACTTTCATTGTTCCCAATCGATAAAGGTTACCAGATCCGCCAGCGCCGGGCGGCCGTCATGCCGCCCGCCGAGCGGCGGTGTCTGCATGCGGCCGGGCGGGCAGATCCGGGAGGCCCCCCAATCCGCCAGGCGGCCCGCCATCTCCTCCAGCTTGCCGAAGGGGGCCGCCAGACCAACCGTGGACACCTGGTGGCGAATGGCATCGGCCCCTTGCAGGGCCTCCGTCAGATCCTGCACGGCCTTCACATGGACAAACCGGTGCTGGCACGAAAACTCAAACCGTGGATCCACATCATGCACCACCGTCCAGGCGGTGGAACCCGGGCTGGGCCAGAGCCGGGTTTCCGGCCAATGTGCGGCCCTCACCTCATAAAAGGCGCGCCGGGAAGCGATGCTGGCCGAGGTCTCCGGCGGCACGGCCCCCCGCGGTTCCTGGCGCTCGCGCAGCTCCAGTTCCCCCGCCACGCGGGCCGCAAATTCCACCGGTGACAGCGCCCCGCCCCGCTCCACGTACACCACGTGAGGCGAAAGCCAGCCCAATTGGTTCCACGCCACCACATCGTCCACCACGGACGCCACCAGCTTGCGCACCCCGTAACCGGCGAGGCATTCGGCGCAGACATACGCGAAGCTGACCCGGTGGCCATGGGCCACGAAACGGGTCCGCGGCGGCAAGCGGTGGCGGATCGCCGCGAGGGCTTCATCGCTGCCCGTGGCGGTGACACAATCGGCCTCGCGCAGCAGCACCTCCTCCAGGGGGAGCGTGCCGCCCGGCCACTCGGCCACCTCGAGGCAAGCCGCCAACTTGGGTTCCAAATCGTACAGCGAGTGCGCAAACAGGCGCGGCAACCAGGAGGCCCCGGAGTCGCACTTGAGAAACTGCGCGCTGCGGGTCAGCAGGCCCAAAACCATGCTCATCCAGGCCGGGTTGGGCACCTTGCCGGCGGGGAAGTGCGCCATCAGCTCCGCGCCCCGCACCCGCGCGCCGCGCCGCGCCAGGGTTTCCACCGCCGAGCTGGCAAAGGTCTCCAACCGCTGGCCATGGCCCAGATCCTGGGTGACCAGATGCGACAGGTTCTCCTCCGTGAGCTGGGAGAAAAAGGCATCCAACCCGCGCGCCAGGGTGGGACCGCCAAAACCTGTTTGCTGGGCGCCCTGCTCCAATGCCTGGAGCCGGAAGGGATAATCGGGCTGCAACCAGTTTTCCCCCAGCGTGTGCAGCAGGCGCGCCAGGCGGGCGGGCGATTGCGGCAGCAGATATTTTTCGCGGTTGCGTTTGAGCGTCTGGCACGCCTCCTCAATGATGGCCGGGGATAAAACCGCGTCACCGGGCAAATCGGCCAGGAAATAATTGGGCCGGCTCACGCATCCTCCTTGCCCATGAAGGAATTCATCGCGTCCCGCAACGGGGCTGAAAAATCATCCGGCGATAAACAGTTTGACATACGGTTTTGATGGGCACCGGGGGATGCCGAGCTGGTTACCCGTGACAGCCAGGGGAAGCATTACCGCAAAAGCCCCCGGTCGGCAAGCCCGCAAAACGCCCCCCGGAGGCGTGGGAAAAATTGAAGTTCTGGCTGGTGCAAAGCTCTTGGTCAGGTTAGAGTTGCATCCAGCAGCAGAGTATTGTTGAATAATCTAACGCAACCTTATGCCTACATACAGTTACGTCGCACGGGACCCAAACTCAGGCAAGGAAGTTCGCAGCAGCCTGGATGCCTCCAATGAACAGGCCGCTGTTGCTGCCCTTCTCAACCGCAACCTGTTGGTCATGTCGATCCAGGAAAGGTCCTCCAAGAAAGGCAAAACCGCGGGCGGCAAGGTTGGGTTGCAGGACCTGGTCATTTTCACCCGCCAATTGGCCACCATGATCGATGCCGGTCTCTCCATGGTGCAGTGTCTGCAGGCGCTGGCGGAGCAGACCACCAACAAGGTCATGCGGGATGTGATTCGCGACGTCACCGCCCGGGTGGAGGGGGGCGATGGTTTCTCGGAGGCACTCTCCAAACATCCCAAGGTGTTTGACCGGCTCTATGTCTGCATGGTGGGGGCGGGCGAAAAAGGCGGTTTGCTGGCGGAAATCCTCTCCCGCCTGGCCACCTACCTGGAAAACTCCTCCCGGTTGCGCAAAAAGGTCAAATCCTCCATGATGTACCCCACGGCGGTCACCACCATCGCCATGGGCATCACCATCTTCCTGCTGGTCAAGGTGGTGCCGGTGTTCGGCGAAATCTATTCCGGCTTTGGTGCCAAACTGCCCGCCCCCACCCAGTTTCTGATCGAGGTGAGCGCCATTCTGCGACAGTGGCTCGTGGTGGTGGCCGGGGCGGGAGCGGCGGCCGTTTACGGCTGGCTGTACTACATCAAAACCAAGCCGGGCCGCGAATTCTGGGACCGGATCCGCATCAAGCTGCCCATCTTTGGCATCATCGGCCACAAAATATGCCTGGCCCGGTTCACCCGCACGCTGGCTTCGCTGGTCCGTTCTGGCGTGCCGATTCTGGAGGTGCTGAACATTGTGGCCAACACCGTGGGGCACGTCGGCATGGAAAAAGCCGTGCGCGCCGCCGCCACGGACATTGAACGGGGCGAAAGCCTCTCGGCCGCCTTTGCCAAGAGCCCGCTTTTCCCCTCGATGATCATCCGCATGATGACCGCCGGCGAGCAGACCGGCAAAGTGGATTCCATGCTGGAGCGCATCGCCGACTTTTTGGATGAGGAGATTGAAACCACCCTGTCCGGCCTGACCTCCCTGATCGAGCCCTTATTGATCGTCTTCCTGGGGGTTACGGTGGGCGGCATCGCCATCTGTATGTTCCTGCCCATCTTCAAGATGAGCGATATCATCAACCCGCCCAGATAAACGCCGCAAGGGCCGCGACGGCGCCGGGAGGGAATCCCGTCGCCGTTCGCCGAAGCTGCGAAGCACATCACGGAGTTAACGATGGCAAAGGTACTGCTGATTGATGACGAGATAACCATGGTGCAGATGGTCACCGAAATGCTGCGGGCGGATGGCCACGAGGTCTTCCCCTTCAGCAACGGGGCCAAGGCCATGGAAGCCCTGGAAACCCACGAGCCGGAACTGGTCATCACCGACCTTTACCTCGACAAAACCCGGGCCCACGGGCTGGAAATCCTCCAGAAAGCCCGCTCGCTCAACCCGCCTGCCGTGGTGATCGTGATCACCGGTTTCGGCACCATCGAAACAGCGGTGGAGGCCATGAAACGGGGGGCGTACGACTATCTGGAAAAACCCTTCAAACTGGATGAGCTGCGGTTGTGCATCCAGCGCGCCCTCTCCTACAACGCCGCCATTTCCGAAAACATTTACCTCCGCAAGCAACTGCGGAAGAAATACGAGTTCAGCCAGATCATCGGCACCTCGCAAAAGATGCAGGATGTCTTCAAAATGGTGGAACGGGTGGCCGATACGGACGCCACCATCCTGATCCTCGGGGAGAGCGGCACCGGCAAGGAGTTGGTGGCGCGCGCGCTGCACTTCAACAGCAAGCGGCAATTCGCCCCGTTTGTGCCGGTGAACTGCAGCGCCCTGCCGGAAAACCTGCTGGAATCCGAGCTGTTCGGCCATCGCAAAGGCGCCTTCACCGGGGCCATCGCGGACAAGAAAGGCCTGTTCCAGGAGGCGGACGGGGGCACCATTCTGCTGGATGAAATCGGCTCCATGTCCCCCACCCTGCAAAGCCGCCTGCTGCGGGTGCTTCAGGAGAAGGAGGTGCGGCGGGTGGGCGACAACACCCCGGTGTATGTGAATGTGCGGGTGGTCGCGGCCACCAATGAACCCCTGGAGCAGCGTTTGAAAGCCGGCACTTTCCGGGAGGATCTCTACTACCGCCTGAATGTGATCCCCATCAACATGCCGGCCCTGCGCGAGCGGCGGGAGGATATCCCGCTGCTGGTGGGGCACTTCCTCAAAGGCCGTTTGCACGACCGCACCGGTCGGCCCTTCAAGATCACCAAGGGGGCCATGAGCGCCCTCGGTGCCCATAACTGGCCGGGCAATGTGCGGGAACTGGAGAACGCGGTCATGCGCGCCTGCGCCCTCAGCGAAACGGAGATCATCCTGCCCACCGACCTGCCCCCGGCCCTGCACGCGCTGGCTCCGCAAGGGGCCGAAGGCAACGCCCCTGAAGACCGGGAATTGTCGCCTTTGCTCGAGGAGCCCCCCTCCACCGCGCTTTACTCCATGGGCGGCCAGCGGGATGCCGCCGAACCGAAAGTGGAGGATCTGGCCGGCCGCAAACCGGTCGTGGTGCTGAAAAACTTTTTGCGCGAACAGGAGGTCGCCTATCTGAACCGGGTGCTGGCTCAGACCAGTGGCGACAAGGAAAAGTCCGCGCAGTTGTTGGGCATCAGCCTGGCCACCCTTTACCGGAAACTTTCCGAGGGGGAATAACGGCGGGGGAAATTCGGCTGGAGCCCTCCCCCAGACCGGTAAATTTTGCTTTTTTTCGTTTTCAATCCCCTCTGGGTCGCCTAATATCCTGTCCGATGAAGGACCCGATGGTCGCTTCTGGAACTGAAATATTCTGACTATGCCATTGACACACACGCGAGACTTGTTCGCCAAAGCCCTGAAAGGCAAATACGCCTTGGGCGCGTTCAACGTTAACAACATGGAACTTATCCAGGCCATCGTTGAGGCCTGCGAAGAGGAAAAGGCTCCCCTGATCCTCCAGATTTCCAAAGGCGCCCGACAATACGCCAATCCGGTTTACCTCAAGAAACTGATTGAGGCGGCCGTCAGCGTTTCCAACATCCCGATCGCGGTGCATCTGGACCACGGCGACACCTTCGAACTGTGCAAGCAGTGCATTGATGAAGGGTTCACCAGCGTCATGATTGATGCCAGCCATGAACCGTTCGAGAAGAATGTCGATATCTGCCGCAAGGTCGTGGAATACGCCCATAAGCACAACTGCGTCGTCGAAGGCGAGTTGGGCCACCTGGTCGGCGCCCAGTTCGACGAAGGCGAAGAAGGGGGCAACTACTCCACCAGCGGGCATTACACCCACCCGGAAGAGGCCGTCAAATTCGTCCGGGAATCCGCCGTGGATTCCCTCGCGGTCGCCATTGGCAACTCGCACGGTGCCTACAAGTTCAAGGGCGAACAGCACCTGGATCTGGAACGTTTGAAGTCGATCAAACAGGCCCTCAGCGATGCCGGCCTGGGCGATTATCCCCTGGTGCTCCACGGTGCCTCCAGCGTGCCCCAGGATCTGGTGGCCATCGTCAACGCGAACGGCGGGAAAATGCCGGACGCCCAGGGCGTGCCGGAAGCCGACATCGAGGTGGCGCGCCGCATCGGTTGCACCAAAGTGAACATTGATACCGACTTGCGCATCGCGATGACGGCGGGTATCCGCAAAGCCTTCATGGACAACCCGAAGGAATTCGATCCCCGCAAGTACATGGGGCCGGCCCGCACCTGTGTCAAAGAACTCGTGCGCCACAAGGTGCGTGACGTCCTCTGCTGCGCGGGTCATGCCTTTGACTGAGCCGCCTTGTTTTTCACCGATCACCCGGCGCGGCAGATTTTCTGCCGCGCCTTTTTTTCGCCAACGGCAGAAAGTGACGTTTGCTTTTTGTTCCGGATGGATTAAACCTGAGTCCAGCATTTATCATTTTATGGCCGAGACAACAAAACCATTGGTGGGAGTCATCATGGGCAGCCAGTCCGACTGGGAAGTCATGCAACACTGCGCCGCTCAACTGAAGGAACTGGGAGTGCCGCACGAAGTGCAGATCATTTCCGCCCACCGCACGCCCGACCTGCTGTTTGAGTATGCCACCTCGGCGGCCACCCGGGGCCTGGAGATCATCATTGCCGCCGCCGGCGGCGCGGCCCATCTGGCCGGCGTGGCCGCCGCCAAAACCGAATTGCCCGTGCTGGGCGTGCCGATGGAGTCCAAGTCACTGCACGGCATGGATTCGCTGCTCTCCATGGTCCAGATGCCGGGTGGCATTCCCGTGGGCACCCTGGCGATCGGCAAACCGGGAGCCATCAATGCCGCCCTGCTGGCCACGGCCATGCTGGGCAACAAATACCCGGAGCATCGCCAAGCCTACGTGCATTTCCGCCAACGCCAGACGGAAAAAGGGGAAGCCAATCGTGAAGTGGCCCGGGGCTGACCGTTAAGCTCGAAGAGCACCCCGTCGGTCCCGCGCCGCCCCGTCCAGACCACCCGGCCCTCGGCATCCAACCGGTTGGTGTGGGTGATGCCCAGCCGGGCGTATTGACCGGATCCTCAGGCATGACCCACCACGCGCCCAGCCTACCATGCGTTCCCCCAATTGCCAGACTTCCTGAATCCCCCCCCGCCGGGCTTCCAGTCAGCCTGTCCTTCAGCCTTTCCGTCTCAAATGGCGGGCTGCTCGACCAAATGGTCTTCGGCGTGGGCGTGGGGCGTGGATGGCTGAGAATTTTGTCCGTTATCGGTTTGGCGTTAATACCCTCATTACTACCCTCACTTACGAGTTGATACCCTTACTACCCGAATACTGCCAGCGGGCCGCCGGGCCTTTGCCACGGCAGGATGCCTCGCCTGCCGCTTTCAAGTCCGTGAGCAGGGAGCGAATCCATTCGCGCCCAACGCCCGGACAGGTGCGTTCAATCTCCGCAAGTCGGAAATTCGCGTCAATTTGCGTCGATTCGCGGTTGAACATTTTTCTCTCCCTCGGAATGCATTGAAAATCCGGCGGTGGTGGTCCGGGTGGGCGGCACCCCACTGGCGATTACGGTTTTTTCCCCTTTGCGTTCGATTGCTTTGAGCGCTCGCGTTCCCTCAGCTCGAAAAGACGATAATCCCTGTACATATGTTCCAACTGATCGTACTCATCTGCCTCCCGATTGAACTTTGGGCCTGTGTATTGAAACTTCAGCACGTTGGTTGCAATCGTTTCACCGTATCGGTTTATTTTAAAGCAGATATCATAGTTGTTAGTAGGCTCAACAAAATAGCACGATTCAACAAAGGTCACACAGCTAACCTTTTTGTACTCTCCCGGCAGTCAGCGACCTCCGGCAAAGCCGGAGGCTTGAAATTGTGAACCGCTCAAAGCGGCTTTCGCTTGCGAACAGTCCCAACTGTTCGAGGCGTTGGTCTTCC
>CAIYYI010000634.1 GCA_903930345.1 uncultured Verrucomicrobiota bacterium | reverse complement strand
TTCAAGTGCGGCGTCAACGACCTGCCGCTCACACTCATCCTCTCCTGGTATGAGCAAAAGGCTGTGTGCATCCTCTTGACGCTGCTGGCGCTCGGGATCAAGAACATCCGCATCGGGCCCAGCCTGCCGGCGTTTGTGTCGCCGACCGTCCTGAACGTGCTCGTCGAGAAGTTCGGACTGACGCCGATCAAGACGGCAGATGAAGACCTTGCTTCTATTCTCGGCAAGACGGTATAGAGAAGCTTGCCGGCCTGCCTGCGCGCGTCGTGACGCCGGACAGTGCCGGGCAACTTTTCTCACCGCTTACAGGCCCGCGCGGACTATCGCGCGGGCCTGACTTCTTGCTACCTGCCAGCGATATTCGTAGTCGCATTTCTCTTTTTTGAGGTAAAGTCGAATGAAAAGGATTATCAAAGGTGTTGTTCTCGTTGCGCTCATCGCCTCGCTGGTGGCGTGGGTGAAGTTGGCCCGCGTACCGGTGGCGCGGGCATTTGCGCATCAGCCGAGCCTTGTTTTGGCGGATGAACCCACGGACGCACTGGACAGCCGGCGCGGGAGGTGCAGGCGGGGCAGCGTGTGCCGAATTTGGTTTTGCTGTGCCTAACATTTTAGAGTCATCCTAGTTCGTTTCAGTGGGTCACATGTGAAGCGTATGTTCCGATAAGCCTGAGATTGCACTTGAAATCACCCTAAAATCAGGTACAGCTGGCCTGTTTTTCAGTACAACCGCCGCTGTTTCCAGTACGCTCCATCTTGAATCCCGTCCAATAATGAATGTCGTTTGCCCGACAGGGGCCAGACCAGGCCCCCAATCTCCAATTCCCATCCTGACTTAATTCCCAGCTAAATCACGTTATAATACTTAGTAAGAGCGCGTTACCAATCATTGGTTTCGCGCCTTTTTCTTTTATCACACACAACCAAGGAGGACAGGATATGACATGAGATCATCACGACGCAGAAATTTCAATGCCCCAGATCGGCCCGGCCTGGCTTCAGCTTCCCTGCAAGGCTGCACTGGCTTCATCACGGACACCATTCATCTCGCCCGCAGTGACCCATCCGTAGCAGGCAGTCGCTGCCTCATAGCCGGTGCGGCATTGGGTGCCACAGGCTTCGGGGCCGTCACTCTGGGAGTCGCATTGGAGTCAGTATCATTCCCAATCATGATTATCGGCGGTCTCGCGGCTCTGGGGGGCAAGGGTAAAGGACCAGGCGGAACCATACTCGTCGCAGGTGCCATGGCCTTCGCGGCAGGCAAGATCCTTCAGGCAACGGGATTCGTGGCGATGCTGACAGGCGGAGTCTCGGCTGCGGCTGGAGCGGGCTTGATCGCCGTAGGCATAAGCAAGGCAAGGCCGAGACAGATACAGATAGAGGCACAGGAAGTCCTCCCGCCCCTTGGGAGGGACTATACAGAGAATAGAGATCAAACACAACAAAGGAGAATGCATGAAGATTACAATCACCAAGGACGAACTGAGGAAGGCGCTGCAGGGGCTTTCAAAGATAGTCAATCCAAGAAGCACGATGAGTTTTTCAGACCACGTAAGATTCGAAGCCATAGACGGAAAGGTCATGGCTCAAGCAACAGACATCGACCAGACCGCGACGTATTCATTCGCAGAGGCAAGTTCAGAAGAAGACGGCCAGGCTTTCCTTCCAATCGCGATTCTCAAGGACATAGCAAAGGGTGCTGGGACTGTTCGGATTGTCACCATCAACGACAGTGTGACGCTTACCCACACCGTCGCCGGGCATCCGATGGAGCTGCTCAGCGAGGGCTTTGATGCCAAGGAATGGCCTGTGCAGGGTTCAGAGATTCCGGTCTCCGAGGCCAAGGGCTTTTTGAAAGCGTACAGGCGCATGGCGGTCTTCGCAAGTGTCGATGAGACGCGAAGGGTAATTAGCGGTGTCTGCGTGGACACCCAGGGTTCAGGCGACCGCAATGCTACACTGGTGGCTACGGACGGACGTAGACTGTGCTGCTGCAATTCAATGAAGCTGCCTTTGTCTGACGGCGCTTCAGTCATCATCCCAAGAAGCAAGTTTCTGCTCTGGGGTGGGCTGCCGGAAGAAGCCGAACTCGGCATTGAGACACTCAAGGGCTTGACTAGGATCTGCATTAAGGCCGGAGGCTGGACCCACAGGATCAAGGCTGTAGACGGCGTTTATCCAAACTGGCGACAAGTCATCCCGAATTCAGAAGACGCAGTACACAGGATCGTCTTCACGGATCCAGAGGTCGAGGCTATGGGAAAGCTCCTGCCGTCATTCCCAGGCGGTGAAGAGATCACGCTGGAGTGCGCGGAAAAGACTGTGAGCCTCTACGGCTTCGATAAAGGCGCAAAGGCCCTAACCATCCCATTGACCGCAGGTAGCAGCTATGAAGGAAAAGGTTGCAGGGTTACTCTCAATCGGCACTACTTGCTGGACGCCTTGAACGCGGGGTTCAGGCGGTTTGCATTCTCGGAGCAGGGCTCGCCCTTGTTCTCGGATGACGGAAACGGAGCACGCCATGTGCTCATGCCTATGCGAGTCAACCCCGATGTAGGGGCCGACTCTAAGAACTCGCAGCCCGTGAATCCGGAAACAGGACATGAATCAACAACCACAACAACAACAGAGGAGAAATCAATGAAACAGGAGAAGGAAGTCCCCCAAGTAGGGACAACAACACCGGTCAATCAGGAAGTGCCCCAGACCGCATTGGAACGCGCACAGGCGTCATACGAGAAGATGAAGGCTTGCCTCCGTGACGTGCAGGCCAGTCTCGCCGACATGGCAACTGAGCTTCGCGATGCTATCCGTGAGGATAAGCAGCGGAAGTCGGACACAGAGGGTATCCGGGCGATACTGGCTAAAATCCAAACCATGAAGGTCTAGGGGTTGTAAAGATTCACAACATGGCCGTCGTCTCCGAGTGGGGGCGGCGGTCTTTTTTATTCACAAAACGAAAGGAACACGAACATGGGATTATACACAGTCACACTGCAAATCGCACATGGCGCTAAGGATACGCGCCGCAAGATCACGATGAGTTTGCCCGCAAAGGATAAGCTCACGGCGGCGATCAATGCAGAACACATTGCGGATCGGATGTACCTGCATGAATCTGCAACCGAGTACAGTCATGCTGTCTCAGTCAAGCCCCTGCCATTGAGGCAAGGCAATATCTTCAGGCACGTCATGCCTGATGCCATCTGAAGTCAACACAACAAAACAAAAGGAGAAAGACATGATCAAGTTGCATACGTCGTATCAAAAGAAGATTCCCTTGGAGGGACAGCAGTTCAGCTCCGAGAGTTTCCATGCCTCCGTCGAGGTCGAACTCTCGGACAGTTTAACGCCGGACCAGATCAAGGATAAAATTCACTCGACCGCCGAACTCCTGCGTCAGTCGGTTGACGCCGAGCTAGGCCAGGCCCGTCAGCCTGTGCAGGAGAAGCGCGGTGTATTCACGCCACGTCAACAGGAACGTGCGCCTGAAGGTCAGCAGCGCAAGGCCAGCAACAAGCAGGTGAAATTCATCACCGACCTGGCTGGCGAACAGAAGGTCACGCTCCAGGATCTGAACTCAGAGATCTTCGAGCGCTTCGGCGTGCAGGGTCTCTACGATCTCTCGGCCCAGCAAGCCAGTGAGATGATCGAAAGCATGACAGGCGGACGCAACCGCCGTCGTGCTGCATAAGGCTGAGAACAATAAGGGCGGTACCGTAAAGGGCGCCCTTCTCTAAAACGAAAGGAGCAACATGGCTACGTTACAGCAATATCGTGAACAGCGTCCGCACTGGTCATACAGTGCTCTGAACCAGTTTTTCAACATCTGCTCGTTGCAGTATTATTTCGATAAGGTCGAGAAGTTGCCCAAGGCGTTCACGCCGGCTTCGCTGGCCTTCGGATCAGCGTATCACAGGGTAATGGAATGGGTGGCGCTTTCACGCATGCAGGGCCACCAGGTCAAGCCTCAGGAGGCGGCAGACTTGTTCCAGGATCTCTGGGGCAGGCAGGTCGAAGAAGACGGTGACATCAAGTATGATGACGAAACCGACGCTGAGACCTCGGCCAAGTTAGGTCGTGACATGATCACGTGTGCGGTATCGGGCTTCGATCCCGAAGAAGAGGTCGTGAGTGTCAGCGAGGCCTTCTGTGTGCCCTTACGTGACAGCACAGGGGTGACGCTGGAACGCCCATTGCTCGGCGAGTACGATTGCGTGGTACGCAAGGCCGGGCAGGTGAAGATCGTGGACTGGAAGACCTCTGGCAAGAAATGGCCCAAGGCGAAAGCCGGCAAGGACTGGCAGCCCACGGCGTTCCTGATGGCGTACTCTTTGATGAGAGGAGTGGTACCCGGGTTCCGTTTCGACGTCGTCACAAAGACCAAGACGCCTGCACTGGAGAGCCACGAGACGTCAAGGACTGAGAATGACTTCATGAGGTTCGTGCACTTGGTGAAGCTGGCAGACTCGATGATCAACGCCGGTCACTTCGCACCCAGTGAGCAGGGCTTCTACTGCGGCGGCTGTCCGCATCAGACCGCGTGTAAGACTTGGCATGTCGCCAAGACGCGGACTGTCGTGAGGATGGCGGCTTGAGTGAAGGGGAAGGGGCGCTGGCTTAAGTTCAAGCGCCCCTTCACTTTTGTATGGGATTGACTCTGCTAGGGCAATTCCACTTGCACCTTGAAGAACCTGCTTGCGGCATTGGTGGGTCCCCAGGCGGTGTCCGTGAGGTTCGTCTTGCCTATGACCGTGTAAATGCGGTCGGGCCGGAGGTCGGGAAGCCATGAGATCGCTGGCAGTCCATCGGACGCTCCAATCAACGTTTGGAACGTAGAGAGCCTATTTGTTGGCGAGGTACCAGCTACATACTCTTCCCACGTCAAGCGTCCATCTAGATCGAAGTCCATGAAGGCCGCGACTTC